>NZ_JBFULZ010000159.1:0-9666 GCF_054049635.1 Cellulomonas sp. P5_C6
ACCGGAGCCTGTGGGGCAGCGACCCGGACGACGCCGCGATCGACCGCGCGCTGGTCAGCGCGCAGGCCGACCACCTGGCCGACCGCCCCTGGTCCTCCCTGTCCGGCGGCGAGCGGCAGCGCGTGCACATCGCCCGCGCCCTCGCGCAGGAGCCCGACCTGCTGCTCCTCGACGAGCCGACCAACCACCTCGACRTCAGCGCCCAGCTGAGCCTGCTCGCGTTCGTCCGGGACCTGGGCACCACCACCATCGCGGCCCTGCACGACCTCAACCTCGCCGCCGCGTTCTGCGAGCACGTGCTCGTGCTGGCCGACGGCCACCTCGCGGCAGCCGGCCACCCGCGCGACGTCCTCGTGCCCGATCTCCTGCGCGAGGTCTACGGCGTGGAGGCCGACGTCCTCGAGCACCCCCGCACGGGTCGCCCCGTGATCGCGTTCCACGAGACGTCCCCCGATCCCAGGAGGCCTGCATGAAGATCACGGTCCTGTCCGGCGGGGTCGGCGGCGCGCGCTTCACCCGGGGCCTGCGAGCCCTGGTGCCCGACGCGGACATCACGGTCGTCGCCAACACCGGCGACGACATGTGGCTGCACGGCGTCCGCGTCTGCCCCGACCTCGACACGCTGATGTACACGCTCGGCGGCGCCGTGCACGAGGACCAGGGCTGGGGGCGCCGCGACGAGACCCGTCGGGTCAGCGACGACCTGCAGGCGTACGGGCTCGGCTGGGAGTGGTTCACGCTGGGCGACCTCGACCTGGCGACGCACCTGGCCCGCACCGAGCTGCTGCGTTCTGGGCTGCCGTTGTCGCAGGTCACGGCCCGTCTGGCGGAGCGCTGGGAGCCGGGCGTCACGCTGCTGCCCATGACCGACGACGAGGTGGAGACGCAGGTCGTCGTCGACGACGGCACGACGATGCACTTCGAGGAGTGGTGGGTCCGGCACCGCGCCGCCCTGCCTGCCCGCCGGTTCGTGCAGACGAACCTCTGGACGGCCGACCCCGCCCCGGGCGTCCTGGCGGCGATCGCCGACGCCGACGTGCTCGTCGTCCCGCCGTCCAACCCGGTGGTGTCCGTCGGCACGATCCTCGCGATCCCCGGCATCCGTGACGCCGTGCGCACCACGTCCGCGCCCGTCGTCGGGATCAGCCCCGTGATCGGCGGCGCGCCCGTGCGGGGCATGGCCGACGCGTGCCTGGCCGCGATCGGCGTGGAGACGACGGCGCTCGCCGTGGCCGAGCACTACGGCCGGCGCCCCGCCGGGGTGCTGGACGCGTGGCTGGTGGACACCGTCGACGCGGACGCCGTCGCGACCCTGCGCGAGGGCGGCTGGGCCTCGGCCGCGGTGGACACGCTCATGCGCGACATCCCGACGACCGCGCGCATCGCGGCCGACGCCCTCGCCCTGGTCGACCGGCTCCCCTGACGGGCGTCAGCCGAACGGTCGCTCCACCCGGGACGCCGTGACGACGCGGTGCACGAAGTCGAGCTTGCGGGCCACGGGCTCCGCAATGACGAACGGGTACAGGTCGCTCTTGCCCATCGCGCGGTTGACCCGGTTGAGGAACGTGGCGACGGGCAGCCAGTCGGTGAGGATCTCGTCCATCGTCGCGGCGGCATAGCCGGTCCGCGGACGCACCTCGCCGTCGGCCATCTGCGGGACGCCCTCGACCTGGAGCGTGAGCCCGCCCGCGGCCGCCGTCTGCAGGGTGCTCGTCAGGTGCAGGTAGTGGGCGAAGCACTCCGCGAAGTCCTCCCACGGGTGCATCGTCGCGTACTCGGAGATGAAGCTCTCGGCCCAGTCCCGCGGCGCGCCCGTGCGGTAGTGGCGGGCGATGGCGTCGCGGTACGACGCGCGCTCGTCGCCGAACACCGTGCGGCACTCGTCGATCCAGCCGGTCTGCTCGACCAGGATCCACTCGTAGTAGTGCCCGACCTCGTGCCGGAAGTGGCCGAGCATCGTGCGGTACGGCTCGCCCAGCCTGACCCGCAGGGCCTCCCGGTGCGCGTCGAGCGACTCCGCGAGGTCGATGGTGACGATCCCGTTGGCGTGCCCGATCCGCACGCTGGCCCCGTCGGACCGTGACGAGAGCAGGTCGAAGCCGAGGCCGCCCTGCTTCTCGTACCAGGGCGTGATCGGCAGCCCGAGGTCGGCCAGCTGCACGAGCAGCCGGCGCTCGTCGCCCGAGGTCGTGGCGAGCTTCTCCAGCGCCAGGGTGTCGGCGTTGTCGGGCCGCGTGCGGATCAACCGGCAGGCGAGGCAACGACCCGCCCCCGAGTCGGCCGCCGCGAGCCAGTTGCACCCCCACCCGCGGTTGGTGCACGGGAACCACCACGTGCCGTCGACATCGGTGCCCTGCGCCGGCGCCGGCCGCATGGTCAGCGTCGGCGGGTGGAACCCCATCTCGAGCCCGCACGCGTCGCACGCGGTGGTCTCGACGAAGGCGACGCTCGCACAGCGGGGACAGCGGTACAGGAGCACGCGCTGACGCTAACCCACCGGGTCTCGATCGAGGCCCAGCACCGCGCGCGTCGCGGGCCCGACGCCGAGCCGCTCGACCTCGATCAGGTCGTCCGGCACGTCGACGTCCCGCCGCACGGTCGAGGTGGCGGGAACCGTCAGCCGGACGTGCCCCGCCCGCTCGTGCGCGGCGGCGGAGCCCGCGCCGAACCGAGGCTCGAGCACGACCCCCGGCAGGGCCGCCAGGAGGGTCGTCCCGGTCCCGCCGGCGTCGGCGACCACGGCCTTGTCGTGCGCCCCCGCCATGCTCAGGGCGTCCGCCAGGTCGGCGGGCCGCAGCGCGGGCAGGTCGCCGAGCAGGGCCGCGACGCCCGCCTCCGGGTCGAGCACCGCGGCCCGGTCGATCCCCGCGCGCACGGCGTTGTTGAGGCCGCCGTTCGGGTCGTCGACCAGCTCGACGGACGCCGCGAGCAGCGTGCGCAACGCCGCGTCGGCGGTCACGACGACCACCCTCTCGACGCCCTCGGCGGCAGCAGCAGCGGCGACCGTGTCGAGCGCCATCGCGCGGACCAGCCGCTCGCGGGCGGCGTCGGACAGCGCCCCGGCCAGCCGCGTCTTGCCCGCGGCGGCGGGCTTCACAGGAACCACGACGACCCAGCGCACTAGCTGTAGTTCCCCGTGAGGTTGTGAACGCGGTCTGCGGGGACGGCGCCGCCGATGCCGGTGTGGGGTCGGTGGTGGTTGTAGTGGTGCAGCCAGGTGGCGTAGGTCGCGGCGCGGGCGTCGTCGCTGACGTAGGCCGTGGCGTAGGCCCATTCGGTGGCCAGGGTGCGGTTGAACCTCTCCACCTTTCCGTTGGTCTGGGGGCGGTAGGGCCGCGTGCGGCGGTGCTTGACCTCACCGAGGGCCGCGGCGAAGGTCCGCGACCGGTAGCAGGACCCGTTGTCGGTCATCACCGCACGGACCTCGACCCCAAAACTCGAGAAGTAGGCCCGGGCGCGGATCCAGAACGCCGCGGCGGTCTCCTTGCGCTCGTCGGTGAGGATCTCGGAGTAGGCCAGCCGGGAGTGGTCATCGACGGCGTGGTGGATGAACCGGTAGCCGCGTGAGGACGCGGCCCCGGCCCGGCCGGCGCGGTCTTGGGCGACACCGACCCTGCGCGCCTGGGCTGAACCGCGCCCGTGGACACGCCACCCGCCCCCGTCGGGGATCCGGCCCAGCTTCTTGATGTCGACGTGCACCAGCTCGCCGGGCGCGGCGGCCTCGTAGCGGTTCACTGCCGCCTTGCGGACCGGCAGACCGGTGACCTGGTCCACGTGCGCGAGCCGCGGCATCCGGTAACGGGCCAGGACCCGCCCGACCGTGGCCCGCGGTACACCCAGGTGGTAGCCGATGCGGTGCGGCCCCCAGCGGCGAGTGAACCGCAACGCCACGATCCGCCGCTCCAGACGCCGCGGGCAACGCCCCGGGGACCGGTTCGGACGTGAGGACCGGTCCGTGAGCGGCTCGCCAGCGCGATACCGGCGCGCCCACCTCGACGCGGTGGCAGGCGAGCATCGGAACCGCTCGGCAGCCCGCCGAACCGGCCACCCCTCATCGACGATCGCCTGAGCCAACCTGAGCCTGCCGGTCGGCGTCATCGGGGCATTAGCGTGGGTCACGAGGACCTCCGGGTGTTCGAGGCTGGTGTGGTAACCCCTTGAATACCGGAGGTCCTCGTCATCTGCCCAGGCCCACACCGATCACAACGTCCCGAGGAACTACAACTAGCGGAGCTTCAGTCCTCGCGAGTCCGTCCCGCCCGCGGAGAGCAGGATGATCCCGTCGATGAACGCCCAGATCGCGACGCCGATCAGCAGGAAGACTCCGACGAAGAAGATCACCGTCAGCCAGCCCACCACGGTCATCAGGAGCTGCGTCACCGCGATCCCGGTGTGACCGGTGTAGAAGCGACCGACGCCGAGCGTGCCGAGGAAGATCTGGAGGAGGCCGGCGACGACCTTCTGCTTGTCCGACAGCGGCTGGCCCGTGAACGGGTCGCGGCCGTACGGAGCAGCCGGGTCGGGCGGCGGGTAGCCGTACGGGCTCCCCGGCGGCGGGTACATCGACATGGCCAGACAGTAGCGGCGGACGCCCGGGGCGCGACGCGGGGCTCGCCCGCGCGGCAGGATGGACCAATGACGCTCTGGCTCACCGGCGACCCGACCACCGACCAGCTCCTGACCGACGACCCGTTCGCGCTGCTCATCGGCATGCTCCTGGACCAGCAGGTCACCATGGAGTCGGCCTTCGCGGGTCCCGCCAAGATCGCCGACCGCATGGGTGGCCTGGACGTGCACCGCATCGCGGAGGCGGACCCGGAGACGTTCGCCGCCCTGTGCGCGACACCCCCGGCGGTGCACCGCTACCCCGGCTCGATGGCCGGGCGCATCCAAGCCGTCGCGGTGGCCGTCGCCGCGGACTACGACGGCGACGTCACCCGCCTCTGGACCGACGGCGACCCCGACGGGCCGACCGTGCTGAAGCGGCTCAAGGCGCTCCCCGGCTTCGGGGATCAGAAGGCCCGGATCTTCCTGGCCCTGCTCGGCAAGCAGCGCGGCGTGCAGCCGGCCGGGTGGGCCGAGGCAGCCGGCGCCTACGGCGAGCCGGGGTCCCGACGCTCCATCGCGGACGTCACCGACCCCGTCTCGCTGGGCGAGGTCCGGGCCACCAAGCAGGCGGCCAAGGCGGCCGCGAAGGCTACTGCTGGTCCCTGAGCGCGTCCTTCCAGCCCTGCGAGTACGCCTCGGCGCTGCCCTGCTGGAACATGTCCTCGTCGCCGAGCCGCACCAGYACGCGCGCGCCCGGGCCGTCGTCGTCGGTCACCAGGTGCCCGAGCCCGCGCACGACCGCCAGCGGCCGCCCGTCGGCCTTCCCCTTGACCAGCTCGCCGGCGGACGCGATCTCGTCGGCCACCGCCGCCTGCGTCATGACCAGGGGGCGCCCGAAGGTGTCCACCTGACCACGCAGGTCGTCGAGCACGACGAGACCGGCCGCCCCGATCGCGATGTCGGTGACGCCCTGCCGCCACGGACGCCCGGCGGTGTCGGTGATGACGACGCCGATCCGCGCGCCGAACGCCTGGGAGAGGCCGGCCCGCAGCCGCCGCGCGGAGGCGTCGGGATCGACCGGCAGCAACAGCACGGTCCCCTCCGGCGTGTTGGAGGCGTCGACGCCGGCCGCGGCCATGACGAGCCCGAGCCGGTTCTCGACGATCCGCGTCACCCCCGAGGCGTGCTCGCGGGTGGCGACGACGCGCACGGTCTCGTCCGTGATCGCCTGCTCGCGGTCGTCGGCGGACACCACACGACCCTCGGCCTTGGAGACGACCTTGGACGTGAGCACGAGGACGTCGCCGTCGACCGGCGGGTCGTCGCGGAGCAGCTCGGTCAGCAGCGCCACGAGGTCGTCGCCGGGCGTGATCTCGGCGAGGCCGTCGGGGGCCCACACCCGCAGCTCGCTCATCGCACCAGCTTCGGCAGCACGTCCGCCCCGAAGGTCTCGATCCACTCGCGCTGGTTGCGCCCGACGTTGTGCAGGTAGATGCGGTCGAACCCGAGGTCCACGTACTTCTGGATCTCGGCGCGGTGCACGTCGGGGTCCGCGGAGATGACCATGCGGCCCTCGAAGTCCTCGGGGCGCACCAGCTTCGCCATCTGCTCGAAGTCGAACGGCGAGCGGATGTCGGCCTTGGGGAACTTCATGCCGCCGTTGGGCCACTCGTGCATCGCGTGCGCCAGGGCCAGCTCGTCGGTCTCGGCCCACGACAGGTGCAGCTGGAGGACCTTCGGCATCGCGTCCGGGTCCTTGCCTGCCTCGCGCGCGCCCTCGTCGAACTTGCCGAACAGCCCCGAGATCTTCTCCAGCGGCGCCCCGACGGTGATGAGCCCGTCGGCCAGCCGGCCCGCACGCTTGGCGGTCACCGGGCCGGCCGTCGCCACGAGGATCTCGGGCGCGACCTCCGGCATGGTCCACAGCCGCGTCGACTCCAGCTTGTAGAACTGCCCGGCGTGCTTGACGTCCTTGCCCGCGATCGACGCCGCGAACAGCTTCTTGATGATGTCGATGGCCTCGAACATGCGGTTGATCCGCTCGGGCGCCTCAGGCCAGTAGCTCGCGACGATGTGCTCGTTCAGCGCCTCGCCGGACCCCAGGCCCAGCCAGTGCCGGCCCGGGTACATCGCCGCCAGCGTCGCGGAGGCCTGCGCGACCATCGCCGGGTGCCAGCGGAACGTCGGCGCGGTCACGCCGGGGCCGATGTCGCCGGTGGTGCGCTCCCCGAGCGCCGTCAGCACGTTCCACAYGAACGCCGCCTGACCCTGCGCGGGAACCCACGGCTGGTAGTGGTCGGCCGCCATGACACCGGAAAACCCGTGGGCCTCGGCGTGGGCGGACAGGTCGACCGCCTCGGTCGGGTGGAACTGCTCGAGCATCGCCGCGTACCCGACCGTGAGGCCGTCCGCCGTGACCTGTGACATCAACGCTCCTGTGAGTGCGGGTCCCGCGGTGCTCCGCGAGGTCGTCCCCGATTCACCCTAACCGCGCGGCGGCGACGGGGAGCGCCGGCAGCTGCTCGCGGTAGAGCCAGTCGTCGAGCAGCGGCCCGACGAACATCCCGCTGACCTCGCTGGCGCACGCGACGAACAGCGCGGTGCTCACCGAACCGTGCCGGAAACGCGAGGCCCACGTGCGCAGCAGCGTGAAGAACGTCTCGTCGCCGATGGTCAGCCGCAGCGCGTGCAGCGTCAGGGCGCCGCGCTTGTACAGGCGGTCGTCGAACATGGCGTCGGGCCCGGGGTCGCCGATCACGAGGTCCTGCGGCAGCTGTGCGAGGCGGGCCCAGGCGGCGCGCGCGTGCCGGTCCGCGGTCCAGCCGCCCGACTCCTGCGACCACAGCCACTCCGCGTAGCAGGCGAAGCCCTCGTGCAGCCAGATGTCCTTCCACCGTGCGGCCGTCAGGCTGTTGCCGAACCACTGGTGGGCGAGCTCGTGCGCGACCAGCCGCTCGGACCCGCGCCGGCCGTCCATGTGGTTGGCGCCGAACACGGACAGGCCCTGCGCCTCGAGCGGGATCTCGAGGTCGTCGTCGGTGACCACCACCGTGTACCCGCCGAACGGGTACGGGCCGAACCGGCTCTCGAAGAGCTCGAGCATCTGCGGCTGGCGCCCGAGGTCGTGCAGCGCCGCGGCGCGCAGCCGCGCGGGGACCAGCACGTCCGCGCCCGCCCAGAGGCGCTCGTACCGGCCGATCTGCACGGTCGCGAGGTACGGCGCCATCGGCTCGGTCTGCTCGTACACCCAGTGCACGCGGCCGGCCCGCGGGGTGCGCGACGCCAGCCGCCCGTTGGCGACGACGTGGTAGCCGGCCTCGACCGCGATGCCGATCCGGAACGTGGCCTTGTCGGCCGGGCTGTCGTGGCACGGGAACCAGCTGGGCGCGCCGTCGGGCTGCCCGGCGACGATCACGCCGTCCTCGAGCTCCTCCCAGCCGACCTCGCCCCACGGCCCGCGCACGGGCCCGGGCTGGCCGCCGTACTGCACCTCGACCGCGAGCTCGGTGCCGGCGGGCACCTCCTGCCCGAGCCGGATCACCAGCCGGCCGCCGCGGTGGGTCCAGCGGTCGGGCCGTCGGCCGCCGACGAGCACGTGCGTGACCCGCAGACCCTGCAGCTCGAGGGCGACCCGGTCGAGGGGGCGGACGGCGCGGGCGTGCACCACGGCACGACCCGCGAGGCGGTTGGTGGCCACCCGGTACTCCAGCTCGAGGTCGTAGCGGGCCACCTCGAACCCCACGTCGGGCCGGCCCGGCAGGTACGGGTCCTCCGGTGGGCTGGTCACGCGGGAGCCACCGGGTTGCCGGTCCACCGCGACCCGGCGGGGATCGCGTCGCCGCGCAGCACGAGGGACGCGGGTCCGACGCGCGCGCCGTCGTCGAGGCTCGCCGCGGGCAGCACCACCCCGTGCGGACCGAGGCTCGCCCCGCGTCCCAGCACCACCGTGTCCATGCTCATCACCCGATCATGAAAGAGATGAGTCTGCAGGACACAGCCGCGGTTGACCGTCGCGGAGTCGCCCAGGGTCACCAGGTCGGCCTCGGGCAGCCAGTAGGTCTCGCACCACACCCCGCGGCCGATGTGCGCCCCGAGCGTCCGCAGCCAGACGGTGAGCGCGGGCGACCCGATCGTGGCGGGACCCATCCACGGCACCGCGACCGACTCGAGGAACGTGTCCGCGAGCTCGTTGCGCCAGATGAACGAGCTCCACAGCGGGTGGTCGCCCGCACGCAGCCGACCGACCAGCAGCCACTTCGCCGCCGTCGCCAGCGCGCAGGCGAGGGCCGCCGCCAGCAGCACGACGACCGGCGAGACCAGGGCGGCGGCGCCGAGCCCCGGGCCGTCCAGCACGGCCTGCAGCGCGAGCAGCACGAGGACGCCGAGCCCGAACGTGCAGATCACGGGCACGATCCGGCAGAGCTCGACGAGCGCTCGGGCCACGCGCAGGCGCGTCGGCGGCTCGAACGTGCGAGCGTCGTCGGACTCCCCCGCGACCCGGCGCAGCTTCACGGGCGGCGACCCGAGCCAGCTGGTGCCGGCGCGCGCGTCCTCGGGCGTCGCCGACAGCACGGCGACGAGCCCCCGCTTGGGCACCGTCCGGCCGGGCGCGATCATCCCGGAGTTGCCGAGGAACGCGCGCTTGCCGACCTTGCTGCGCTCGACCCGCAGCCACCCGTGACCCAGCTCGTACGAGCCGATGAGCGTGTCGTCGGCGAGGAACGCCCCGTCGCCCACCGACGTCATCGACGGGATCATCAGCGCGGTCGAGGCCTCGACGTCGCGGCCGATGTCGGCGCCCAGGGCCCGCAGCCAGACCGGGGTCGCCATGCTCGAGTAGAGCGGGAACAGGGTCGTGCGGGCGTCGTCCATGAGCCGCAGGRTCGCCCAGATCTGCCAGCCGGTCCGGCTGCGCACCGCGTGGTAGCCCTCGCGCATCCCGAGGGCGAGCAGCCGCACGGCGACGAGCGTGACGACGGCGAGCACGACGACCATCGTCAGGGCGCCGAGCGGCACCGCGCGCAGGGCGTCGGCGACGG
The DNA here is from genome assembly GCF_054049635.1 of Cellulomonas sp. P5_C6. NCBI lineage: Bacteria > Bacillati > Actinomycetota > Actinomycetes > Micrococcales > Cellulomonadaceae > Cellulomonas > Cellulomonas sp. P5_C6. The sequence goes on from NZ_JBFULZ010000159.1 coordinate 9,588, forward strand.
CGTCCCCCCAGGTGAGCGAACCCCGCAGGGCCACGCCGACCACGAGCAGCCCGCACGCGGCGGCCACGACGGGCAGCGC
>NZ_JBFULZ010000160.1:0-9629 GCF_054049635.1 Cellulomonas sp. P5_C6
CACGTCGAGCGTGTCGGCGCGCACCGCGTCGAACAGCTCTCGTGCGCGCCAGGTGAGCTCCTCGCGGGTGGCCGTGTGGTCGTCGAGCTTGGGGCGGGTGAGGAAGACGGACCCTGCGGCGTTGAGCCGCTGCGGGTCGAACGGGGGGACCGCGCCCGAGGAGGCGCCGAACAGGACGAGCGTGCCGCGGCGGTGCAGCGAGGCCAGCGACGCGTCGAAGGTGTCCTTGCCCACCGAGTCGAAGACCGCGTGCACGCCGCGGCCGTCGGTCAGGGCGCGGACCTCGGCGGGCAGGTCGTGCGTCAGGTCGTCCAGGTCGCGGTACCGGATGACGTCGGCGGCTCCCGCCTCGCGCGCGAGGCGCTCCTTGTCGGCACTGCCGACGGTGGCGATGACGCGTGCTCCGCGCTGGGCGGCCAGCTGCGTGAGCAGGAGGCCGACGCCGCCCGCGGCCGCGTGCACGAGCACGTCGTGCCCCTCCTGGACGGGGAACGTCGAGGTGACCAGGTAGTGCGCGGTCATGCCCTGCAGGGGGAGCGCGGCGGCGACCTGGTCCGGGACGCCCTCGGGCACGAGCAGGGCCCGGGACTCGCGGACCGTCACCAGCTCCGCGTACGAGCCGGGCGACGCCGACCACGCCACGCGGTCACCGACGGCGATCTCGCTGACGTCGGCACCGACCGCGACGACCTCTCCCGCGCCCTCGGACCCCACGACGTGCGGGAACGGCATCGGGTAGGCGCCGCCGCGGCGGTAGGTGTCGATGAAGTTGACGCCGGCGGCGGCGACGCGGACGAGGACCTCGCCGGCGGCCGGCTCCGGGTCGGGGAGGTCGACGAGCTGGAGGACGTCGGGACCGCCCGGGGCGGTGGCCTGGATCGCGCGCACGTTGGCGGCAACGCGACGACGCCGCGGCATCTTCCCGGAAAGTCGTTCGTATCTTCGTGCATGCGCGTGTATGTTCATGCACATGACGTTCACGGTCGCGGTCGCGGGAGCCAGCGGGTACGCCGGCGGCGAGATGCTCCGCGTGCTCCTCGCGCACCCCGAGGCCCGGATCGGCGCGCTGACGGCCCACTCCAACGCGGGCACCCGGCTGGGCGAGCACCAGCCCCACCTGCGGTCGCTGTCGGACCGCGTCCTCGAGCCGACGGGCGTCGACGCCCTCGCGGGTCACGACGTCGTCGTGCTCGCCCTCCCGCACGGCGCGAGCGGCGCGATCGCCGCCGAGCTGGCGGCACGGGGGGACTCGGCCGTCGTCGTCGACCTCGGCGCGGACCACCGGCTGGTCGACGCGGCGGACTGGCAGGAGTTCTACGGCAGCGCGCACGCCGGCACCTGGCCGTACGGCCTGCCCGAGCTCCTCCACCCGGGRGAGCGGACCGCCGTCGGTCAGCGGGCCGTCCTGGCAGCCGCGCGCCGGATCGCCGTGCCGGGCTGCAACGTCACCGCCGTCTCGCTCGGGCTGCAGCCCGGTGTCGCCGCCGGCCTGATCGAGCCGACCGACCTGGTCGCCGTCCTGGCCAACGGCTACTCGGGCGCGGGCAAGTCGCTCAAGACCCACCTGCTGGCCGGCGAGGCGCTGGGCAACGCGCAGCCGTACGCGGTCGGGGGCACGCACCGCCACATCCCCGAGATCGCGCAGAACCTGCGGTCGGCAGGGGCCTCGGCGGTGACCATCTCGTTCACCCCGACGCTCGTGCCCATGTCCCGCGGCATCCTGGCGACGGCGACCGCCCGTCTCGCCCCCGGCGTCGACCCGGAGACGGTCCGTGCCGCGTGGGAGCAGACGTACGCCGACGAGCCGTTCGTGCACCTGCTCCCCGAAGGGCAGTGGCCGACGACGGCTGCGACGCTGGGTGCCAACACGGCGCTCGTGCAGGTCGCGGTGGACGCACGGGCCGGTCGGGTCGTGACCGTCACCGCGATCGACAACCTGGTCAAGGGCACCGCCGGCGGCGCCCTGCAGTCCCTCAACCTCGCGCTCGGGCTGCCCGAGACGCTCGGCCTCCCCCTGGACGGAGTCGCACCGTGACCACCGAGACGTTCGCCCTTCCCTCGCCCGGCGTCACCGCGGCGGCGGGCTTCCGCGCGTCCGGCGTCACCGCCGGGCTCAAGGCGTCGGGCCGTCCCGACCTCGCGCTCGTGGTCAACGACGGACCGTCGCAGGCGGCCGCCGCGGTCTTCACGACGAACCGCGTCGTCGGCGCCCCGGTGGTCTGGTCCCGTCAGGCCGTCGCGGACGGCGTCGTGAGCGCGGTCGTCCTCAACTCGGGCGGCGCCAACGTCTGCACCGGACCCGAGGGCTTCCAGGACACGCACGCGACGGCCGAGAAGGTCGGCACCGCCCTCGAGATCTCGGCCGGTGACGTCGTCGTCTGCTCGACCGGCCTGATCGGCGAGCGGCTGCCCATCGACACGCTCCTCGCGGGCGTCGACCTGGCCGTCGAGGCGCTGTCGCCCGACGGGGGCCCGGACGCGGCCGTCGCGATCATGACCACGGACACCGTCCCGAAGACCGCCCACATGCACATCGACGGCGACCGGGGGACGTGGACCATCGGCGGCATGGCGAAGGGCGCGGGGATGCTCGCGCCGGGCCTCGCCACGATGCTCTGCGTCATCACCACGGACGCCGTGGTCGACGCCGAGACCGCCGCGGCCGCGCTGCGCACCGCGACGTCGGAGACGTTCGACCGCGTCGACTCCGACGGCTGCATGTCGACGTCCGACACGGTGACGCTCCTGATCTCGGGCGCCAGCCGCGCGGTCCCGGATCCTGCCGGCTTCACTGCCGCGTTGACCCAGGTCTGCGGCGAGCTCGCGCGCGCCCTGGTGGCCGACGCGGAGGGGGCTACGCACGACATCGCCGTGACCGTCATGGGCGCCGAGACGCAGGACGCCGCGCTCGCGGTCGCCCGGGCCGTGACCCGCTCCAACCTGTTCAAGGCCGCGATGTACGGCAACGACCCCAACTGGGGCCGCGTGCTCGCGCAGGTCGGGACCGTGCCGGAGAGCGTCGCCGCGTTCGACCCCGCCCAGCTCGACGTCACCATCAACGGCGTCCAGGTGTGCAAGGCCGGCGGCGCGTTCCGGCCCCGGTCCGAGGTCGACCTGGCCGCGAGCCGCGAGGTCCGCGTGCTCATCGACCTGCACGCCGGGTCCGAGCTGGTCACGGTCTGGACCAACGACCTCACGCACGACTACGTCCACGAGAACAGCGCGTACTCCACATGAGCGACTTCACGTTCAACACCCGCACGGACCTGCGCGCCGACCAGAAGGCGGAGGTCCTCATCGAGGCCCTGCCGTGGCTGCAGAAGTTCGCGGGCGCGCTCGTCGTCGTGAAGTACGGCGGCAACGCGATGATCGACGAGGACCTCAAGCGGGCGTTCGCGCAGGACATGGTGTTCCTGCGGCAGGTCGGTCTCAAGCCGGTCGTCGTGCACGGCGGGGGCCCGCAGATCAACGCGATGCTCGACCGCCTCGGCATCGAGTCGGAGTTCCGCGGCGGGCTGCGCGTGACCACCCCCGAGGCGATGGACGTCGTCCGGATGGTGCTCACCGGGCAGGTCTCGCGCGAGCTCGTCGGGCTGCTCAACGCGCACGGCCCGCACGCGGTCGGCCTGTCGGGCGAGGACGGCGGCCTGTTCCAGGCGCGCCGGCGGTCCGCGGTCGTCGACGGCCGGCCCGTGGACATCGGGCTCGTCGGCGACGTGGTCAAGGTCAACCCGGGCGCCGTCCTGGACCTGCTCGACGCCGGCCGGATCCCGGTGGTGTCGACCGTCGCGCCGGACATCGACGACCCCACCCAGGTGCTCAACGTCAACGCGGACACCGCGGCCGCCGCGCTCGCCGTGGCGCTCGGCGCGCGCAAGCTCATCGTCCTCACGGACGTCGAGGGCCTCTACACCAGCTGGCCGGACAAGACGTCGCTGGTGCGTCGCCTGCGGGCCAGCGCGCTCGCCGAGCTGCTGCCCGGGCTCGACGCCGGCATGCGCCCGAAGATGGAGGCCTGCTGGCGCGCCGTCGAGGGCGGCGTGGGCCGCGCGCACGTGATCGACGGGCGCGCGCCGCACTCGATCCTGGTCGAGGTCTTCACCACCGAGGGCATCGGCACCATGGTCCTGCCCGACCAGGAGCCCGCCGACGCCCCCTTCACCGCCCCCATCCCCGTGATTCCCCGCGACCCCGAGGTGACCGCATGACCGTCGAGAACGGCACGCTCGAGAGCTCGCGGGCGCGGCACCGCTCACCCGACAGCCCGGACGGAAACCTGCCGGTGCAGGCCACCGACGGCTCCGTCGCCCAGTGGACCGACCGCTACACGCATGCCGTGATGGACACGTTCGGCGCCCCGCAGCGCGTGCTGGTCCGCGGTGAGGGCGTGTACGTGTGGGACGCCGACGGCCGGCGGTACCTCGACCTGCTCGGCGGCATCGCCGTCAACTCGCTCGGCCACGCGCACCCGACCCTGACGGCCGCGATCAGCGCGCAGCTGGGCACGTTGGGCCACGTCTCCAACTTCTTCGCCAGCCCGACGCAGATCGCGTTCGCGGAGCGGCTGCTCGGCCTCGCGGGCGCGCCCGCCGGCTCGCGGGTGTTCCTCACCAACTCGGGCACCGAGGCCAACGAGGCGGCGTTCAAGCTCGCCCGCCGCAACGGCGGCACGGACCGCCCGCGGATCCTCGCGCTCGAGGGCTCGTTCCACGGCCGCTCGATGGGCGCGCTGGCGCTCACGCACAAGGCCGCCTACCGCGAGCCGTTCGAGCCGCTGCCGGGGGGTGTCGAGTTCGTGCCGTTCGGCGACGCCGGCGCGCTCGAGGCCGCGTTCGCCCACGGTGGGGACCAGGTCGCCGCGCTGTTCGTCGAGCCGCTGCAGGGTGAGGCCGGCGTGCGGCCGCTGCCGCCCGGCTACCTGGCGCTGGCCCGACGGCTGACCGCGGACAACGGCGCGCTCCTGATCCTCGACGAGGTGCAGACCGGCATGGGCCGGACCGGCGCCTGGTTCGCGCACCAGCACCCGCACATCGGCGGCGGCATCGTGCCGGACGCGGTCACGGTGGCGAAGGGGCTCGGGGGAGGCTTCCCGGTCGGCGCGCTCATCGCGTACGGCGAGACGACCGCGACCCTGCTGGGCCGCGGGCAGCACGGCACCACGTTCGGCGGCAACCCCGTCGCCTCCGCGGCCGGCCTGGCGACGATCGCGGTCATCGAGCGCGACGGTCTGCTCGCCCACGTCGGGGCGCTGGGTGCGTCGATCCGCGAGCGGATCGCCGGCACCGGTCACCCGCTCGTCGGCGAGGTGCGGGGCGAGGGTCTGCTCATCGGCATCGAGCTCACCGCGCCGGTCGCCGCCGAGGTCGCCGCCCGCGCCCTCGAGGCCGGGTTCATCGTCAACCCGTGCACGCCGACGACGATCCGGCTCGCGCCCCCGTACCTCCTCACCGCGGAGCAGGCGGGCACGTTCGTCGACTTCCTGGCCAACCTCCCGCGGGACCTGCCATGACCCGCCACTTCCTGGCCAACCTCCCGCGGGACCTGTCATGACCCGGCACTTCCTCCGCGACGACGATCTCTCCCCCCGCGACCAGCGCGCCGTCCTCGAGCTCGCCCTCGCGTTCCGCGACGACCGGTTCATCCGCACACCGCTCACGGGTCCGCGGGCCGTCGCCGTCATCTTCGACAAGCCGACCCTGCGCACGCAGGTGTCCTTCACGGCGGGCATCGCGGAGCTCGGCGGCTTCCCGCTGAGCGTCGACGGCAAGCTGGCGCGGATCGGGGAGCGCGAGTCGATCGAGGACACAGCACGGGTGCTCGGTCGGCAGGTGGCCGCGATCGTCTGGCGCACGTTCTCCCAGCACCGCCTCGAGCAGATGGCGGAGCACTCCGGCGTCCCGGTGGTGAACGCGCTGACCGACAGCTTCCACCCGTGCCAGATCCTCGCGGACCTGGCCACCATCGCGCAGCACCGCGGGGGAGTCGGGGGACTGCCGGGCCGGACGCTCGCGTACGTGGGCGACGGGGCCAACAACATGGCCCACTCGTACCTGGTCGGCGGCGCGACGGCCGGGCTGCACGTGCGGATCGGCACGCCGGAGGGCTACCTGCCGGACGCCTCGATCCTCGCCGACGCGGCGGCGATCGCGGCGAGCACGGGCGGGTCGGTCACGGTGGTGCACACGATCGCCGAGGCCGTGACCGGTGCGGACGTCGTCGCCACGGACACCTGGGTGTCGATGGGGCAGGAGTCCGAGGCGGCTGACCGGGAGACGCCGTTCGTGCCGTTCCGCGTCGACGCGGCCGCCATGGCCCTCGCGAAGCCCGACGCGCTCGTCCTGCACTGCCTGCCCGCGTACCGCGGCAAGGAGATCACCGCCGAGGTGCTCGACGGCCCGCAGTCGGTGGTGTGGGACGAGGCCGAGAACCGGCTGCACGCGCAGAAGGCGCTCCTGTCGTACCTGGTGGAGGGCTCATGAGCGTCACGGCCCCGCACACCAAGGCGGCCCGCCACGCGCTGGTCACCTCGCTGCTCACCCGCGGCTCGGTGCACTCGCAGCAGCAGCTCGCCGAGCTGCTCGCGGCCGAGGGCGTCACGGTCACGCAGGCGACCCTGTCGCGCGACCTGGTCGAGCTGCGCGCGGTGAAGATCCGCACGCCGTCCGGCGCCCTGGCGTACGCGGTCCCCGCCGAGGGTGGCCTGCGCGCCCCCGCGGCCGGTCCCGACGAGGAGATGCTGGCGGCGCGCCTCTCGAGGCTCTGCGCCGAGCTCCTGGTCACCGCGGAGGCGTCGGGCAACCTCGTCGTCCTGCGCACGCCCCCCGGCGCGGCGCAGTTCCTGGCCTCGGCGATCGACCACTCGATCCTGCCCGCCGTCCTCGGCACCATCGCGGGCGACGACACGGTCCTGGTCATCGCTCGCGAGGGCGAGACCGGCGCGGCGCTCGCGGCGCGGTTCCTCGCCCTGGCCACCCGTCCGTCAGACTGATCAGCAGCACCTCGTTCCTGCGTCACGCACACATCGAAGAGAGAAGAACATGACTGAGCGCGTCGTCCTCGCCTACTCCGGCGGCCTGGACACCTCCGTCGGCATCGGCTGGATCGCCGAGGCCACCGGCGCCGAGGTGATCGCCGTCGCGGTCGACGTCGGCCAGGGCGGCGAGGACCTCAACGTCATCCGCCAGCGCGCGCTCGACTGCGGCGCCGTCGAGGCCTACGTGGCCGACGCCCGCGACGAGTTCGCCACCGAGTACTGCATGCCGGCGCTCAAGGCGAACGCGCTCTACCTCGACCGGTACCCGCTGGTCTCGGCGCTGTCCCGCCCGGTCATCGTCAAGCACCTGGTCCGTGCCGCCCGCCAGTTCGGCGCGACGACCGTCGCCCACGGCTGCACCGGCAAGGGCAACGACCAGGTCCGCTTCGAGGTCGGCATCACGTCGCTTGCCCCGGACCTCACGTGCCTCGCGCCCGTCCGGGACCTCGCGCTGACCCGCGACAAGGCGATCGAGTTCGCCACCCGCAACGCGCTGCCCATCGAGACGACCAAGCACAACCCGTTCTCGATCGACCAGAACGTCTGGGGTCGTGCGGTCGAGACCGGCTTCCTCGAGGACATCTGGAACGGCCCCACCAAGGACGTCTACACCTACACGGACGACCCGACGTTCCCGCCGGTCGCCGACGAGGTCGTCATCACGTTCGAGGCCGGCGTCCCGGTCGCGCTGGACGGCATCCCGGTGACGCCGCTGCAGGCGATCCAGGAGATGAACCGCCGCGCGGGTGCCCAGGGCATCGGCCGGATCGACATCGTCGAGGACCGCCTGGTCGGCATCAAGTCGCGCGAGGTCTACGAGGCCCCCGGCGCGATCGCGCTGATCGCCGCGCACCAGGAGCTCGAGAACGTCACCGTCGAGCGCGAGCAGGCCCGGTTCAAGCGGGGCGTCGAGCAGCGCTGGACCGAGCTGGTCTACGACGGCCAGTGGTTCTCGCCGCTGAAGAAGTCGCTCGACGTCTTCGTCGACGACACGCAGCGCTACGTCTCGGGCGACGTCCGGATCGTCCTGCACGGCGGCCGTGCGACGGTCACGGGCCGCCGGTCGGACGCGAGCCTGTACGACTTCAACCTGGCCACCTACGACACGGGCGACTCGTTCGACCAGTCGGCGGCCAAGGGCTTCATCGAGATCTACGGCCTGTCGTCCAAGCTCGCCGCGGCGCGCGACGTGCGCTTCGGCAACGGGGTGGACCTGGGCTCGCAGGGTGGCATCGCGGATGCCTGAGGAGGCTCCGCTCGCGCTGTGGGGCGGCCGGTTCGCGTCCGGGCCGGCCGCCGCCCTGGCGGACCTGTCCCGCTCGACGCACTTCGACTGGCGCCTGGCCGACGTCGACATCTCGGGCTCCGTCGCGCACGCGCACGTCCTGCACACCGCGGGTCTGCTCACCGACGACGAGGTCGCGGCGATGATCGACGCGCTCGAGCGGCTGCGGGCCGACGTCGCGAGCGGCGCCTTCGGTCCTGCGCCTGACGACGAGGACGTGCACACGGCTCTCGAGCGGGGCCTGATCGAGCGCGCGGGGGCCGACGTCGGCGGCAAGCTGCGCGCCGGTCGCTCCCGCAACGACCAGATCGCCACGCTCGTGCGGATGTACCTGCGCCGGGAGGCGCGGACGCTGGCCGGGCTGGTGCTCGACGTCGTCGACGCGCTGGTCGACCAGGCCGCGGCCGCCGGCGAGGCCCCCATGCCGGGCCGGACGCACCTGCAGCACGCGCAGCCGGTGCTGCTCGCGCACCACCTGCTCGCCCACGCCTGGCCGCTCATGCGCGACGTCGACCGCTGGATCTCCTGGGACGGCCGCGCGGCGTTCTCGCCCTATGGCTCCGGCGCGCTGGCGGGCTCGTCGCTGGGCCTCGACCCGGCGGCCGTGGCCGAGGAGCTCGGCTTCGTCGGCCCGGTCGAGAACTCGATCGACGGCACGGCCTCGCGCGACGTCGTCGCGGAGTTCGCGTTCGTGGCCGCCATGCTCGCCGTCGACGTCTCCCGGCTCGCCGAGGAGGTCGTCCTGTGGTCGACCAAGGAGTTCGGCTTCGTGCGACTGCACGACGCCTTCTCCACGGGGTCGAGCATCATGCCGCAGAAGAAGAACCCGGACGTCGCCGAGCTCGCGCGCGGCAAGGCCGGGCGCCTGATCGGCGACCTGACGGGCCTGCTCGCCACCCTCAAGGGCCTCCCGCTCGCGTACAACCGCGACCTGCAGGAGGACAAGGAGCCGGTGTTCGACCAGGTCGACCAGCTCACGATCCTGCTCCCCGCGTTCGCCGGGATGATCGCGACGCTCACGTTCGACACGGACCGCATGGCGTCGCTCGCCCCGCAGGGCTTCTCGCTCGCGACGGACATCGCCGAGTGGCTCGTGCGCGAGGGCGTGCCGTTCCGCGTGGCCCACGAGGTCGCGGGCGCGTGCGTCCGGGCCTGCGAGGAGCACGAGCCGGCCATCGAGCTGTGGGACCTGACCGACGACGAGCTCGCGGCGATCTCGCCGCACCTGACGCCGGGCGTGCGCGCGGTGCTCACCGTCGAGGGGTCGTTGGCGTCCCGTTCGGCCGTCGGCGGGACGGCTCCGTCGGCGGT
>NZ_JBFULZ010000161.1:0-9505 GCF_054049635.1 Cellulomonas sp. P5_C6
CGGCGGGCTCGTCCTTCTCAGCGCTCGGGGCGTCCGGCGCGGCGTCGACATCGGCACTGTCGGCGTCGACCGCGGGGGCTTCAGCCTCGGTGGCGTCGGCAGCAGCGGTCATGGCAACAACGACCTCGTCGGACTCCGGCTCCGCGGCCTCGGGTGTCTCGTCGACGTCGGCAGCCTCGTCCGCCGCGTCGKGGGTCTCGTCGACCTCCGCGGGCTCGTCGACCGCGTCCTGCTCGGGCTGAGCTGCCTCGTCGGCGAGCTGGGCGGCCGGCTCCGTCGCATCGCCGTCATCGGTCTCGGCGGGCACCGCCGCGGCCGCGACTGCCTCGTCCGCGAGCTCGGGCTCCTCGGCGGGCTCGGGAGCGTCGGCGTCATCGCGCGGAGCGTCGATCGCATCGGCCTTCGGCTCGGCAGGCTCGGCAGGCTCGGCAGGCTCGGCAGGCTCCGCGCTGTCGGCCTCGGGCTCGACGTCCGAGGCGTTGGCGTCAGCCGCCTCGTCGTCGGCCGGCCCAGGGTCGCCATCCTCGGGCGCGCCGGCGTCGTCGCGCGGAGCGTCGACCGAGTCGGCCTCCGGCTCGCGAGGCTCGACGGGCTCGTCCGGCTCCGCGCTGTCAGCCTCGGCCTCGGGCTCCGCAACGTCCGCGTCAGCCTCCGCAGCACCGACCTCGGCCTCGTCGGACTCCGGCGCGGAGTCGTCGACCTCGGGCGTGGCCTCGGCGTCGGTGGCGGCAGGGGCGTCGGCGGCGGGGTCGTCGGCAACCTCGTCGTCCGTGACCTCGGGCTCCGCGGGTGTCTGCGGCGCGCCTGCGCCACCCCACACGGGCCAGACCGGGTCCGACGAGGGACCGCTGCTGGGCGAGGCCGGCGGAGTCTGCCGCTCCTTCTCGCTGCGCTGTCCGGGCTCGTCGCGCTCGGTGCCGTTGCTCATCCTGCTCCCCTGCTGCTCCACGCGCGCACAACGCGCCCGCGCGAGTCTACGTGCCTGGGATAACCGATCTCGCCGACGGCGCGGCGTGAGAGCGGCGTTCTCACCCGCGCGTTCGTACGGCGCTCCGGTCCGCGACGTCCGCAGATTCGGTCGTCAGGACGCTCGATCGTGCGGACGCAGCGGCGGGGGCGGGGAGGAACGGACGCGGGCTCGGCAGAGTCAGCTGACCGGGCGGAGGCGGCCGCGCAGGTGCACCAGGCCGCCGGCGTCCGCGGCGCCCTGMGCCTCGGCGAGGACGGTCCCGATGACGACGTCGTGGTCGCCGGCGCGGTGCACGGAGGCCGTACGGCAGTCGAACCAGGCCGCGGCCCCGTCGACCCAGACGGCATCGGCCTCCTGCGCGGGGTGGTGCGGGACGCGGGCCAGCTGGTCGATCGCGGGGCGCCCGGGCGAGGCCAACCAGTCGGCGGTGTGGCCCTGGTCGTCGGCGAGGACGCTCACGGACCAGGTGTCGACGTCGTCCAGCGCGTCCCGGAAGCGGGCGTCGGTGTGCACGCAGAACAGCAGCATGGGCGGCTCGAGGGACACCGACGTGATCGCGCTGGCCGTCATGGCGTGCAGGGTGCCGCGCCAGCGCAGCGTGATGACGGCGACGCCCGCGGGGAGCCGTCCGACGGCCGAGCGGAACGCCTCCGGGGAGGTCACGGCGTCGCGTCCGACCCGTCGGCCTCGACGACGGCGACCGCCTTGGGCGGGCGCGGCCGGTCGTCGAACAACCTGCGAGGCAGGACGCCGACCAGGATGGTCACGGCGATCGACCCCAGCACCCAGACCCAGCCGATGGCCTGCCCGTCGGGCACCAGGGTGTCGCCGCCGGGGCCCTCCTGGGCGAGCAGCTGCACGGACACGAACAGCCCGATCGCGTAGCCGAGCAGCGCGACCAGGCCGCCCCACGCGCGCGAGGTGATCGCGGCGGCGAAGGCGAGCGCGAGGCAGATCACGACGCCCCAGGGCTGGATGCTGCGGTGCATCACGGTGCCCAGGGCGCCGACGAGCACCCCGAGGACGAGGGTCGCGACGGCCGTGCCGATCGCACCAGCGGTGAGGCGTTGCACGCGCGTCAGGCTACCGGGCGGATGCCGTCGGGCCAGACGACGGGCTCGCCGGACCCGCCGGGCGCGCGCCGGTAGCCCTCGGTGGGCAGCATCGGCGCGAGGACGCGGTTGCTCAGTGCATAGCAGGCCACCAGGGCGTCGTCGCCGTCGATCACGCGGACCGCCTGGACCTGGGTCACGTGGGCGCGCAGGGCGTCGAGCACCTGGGTCCGCACCGGGAGCACGGGGACCTCGAGGTCCACCTCGTCGTCGGGGACCGCGACGGACGGCAGCTCGTCGTTCGGGTCCGGGAGCGTGAACTCCTCGTACAGCGAACCGAGCGCGGCGAGCACGGCGTCGTCCCGCAGCGCGCGCAGGCCACGCTGGAGGGCGAGGCGACCCCGCACGGCCCAGAGCACGACCGGCACGGCGAACGCCGGCGACGCGTCGTCGCCACGGGAGCCCGCGAAGTCGACCGCCCACTGGGTCACCTCGTGCGTGCGCACGTGGTCGGGGTGCCCGTAGCCACCGCCCGGCTCGTACGTGACGACGACGTCGGGGCGGCGCGCGCGGATGACGCGGGCCAGCCGCTCGGCGGCCTCCTCGAGCCCGACGCCGACGAACGCCCCCGCCGGGACCTCGTCGGGAAGCCCGGCGCGGCCCGTGCCGAGCCACTCCATGCCGGAGTCCTCGAAGCGCTGATCGACGGACCCGGGGATCGTGTCGAGGTAGCCGCGGTCCCGCACGCCCAGGGCGGCCAGCGCCCTGCCCAGCTCGTGGTCGCGGTGCTCGGCGAGCGCCGGCCCGTCGCCCTCGAGGTGGGCCAGGCGGTCGCCGATGACCTCGCCGCGCTCACCGCGCGTGCAGGTCACCACGGTGACGGGACGACCGGCGGCTGCCCAGGTGGCGAGCAGCGCGCCGGTCGCGAGGGACTCGTCGTCGGGGTGCGCGTGCACCGCGAGCAGGCCCGTCATGCAGAGGTCAGGCGCGCTTGGAGCGGGCCGTGATGCGGGCGCGCTCGGTCTGGTCCAGCACGACCTTGCGGATGCGCACGATCTCGGGAGTCACCTCGACGCACTCGTCCTCGCGGGCGAACTCGAGGGACTCCTCCAGCGTGAGGTTGCGCGGCGGGATGAGGTTCTCGAAGTTGTCGGCCGTCGCGGACCGCATGTTCGTGAGCTTCTTCTCCTTGGTGATGTTCACGTCCATGTCCTCGTTGCGCGAGTTCTCGCCCACGATCTGGCCCTCGTAGACCTCCTGCGTGGGCTGGACGAAGAACGAGCCGCGCTCCTGCAGGTTGATCATGGCGAACGGCGTGACCGGACCGGAGCGGTCGGCGACGAGCGAGCCGTTGATGCGCGTCTCGATGTTGCCGGCCCACGGCTCGTAGCCCTCGGCGATGGACGACGCGATGCCGGTGCCGCGGGTGTCCGTCAGGAACCGCGTGCGGAAGCCGATGAGGCCACGCGCGGGGACCAGGAACTCCATGCGGACCCAGCCGGTGCCGTGGTTCGACATGGTCTCCATGCGGCCCTTGCGCTGCGCGAGCAGCTGCGTGACGGCGCCGAGGTACTCCTCGGGGACGTCGATCGTCATGCGCTCGACCGGCTCGTGCACCTTGCCGTCGACCTTGCGGGTGACGACCTGCGGCTTGCCGACGGTCAGCTCGAAGCCCTCGCGACGCATCTGCTCGACCAGGATGGCCAGCGCGAGCTCACCACGACCCTGCACCTCCCAGGCGTCCGGACGCTCGGTGGGCACGACGCGGAGCGAGACGTTGCCGACGAGCTCCTTGTCGAGGCGGTCCTTGACCTGGCGGGCGGTGACCTTGTGGCCCTTGCCGCCGCGGCCGGCCAGCGGGGACGTGTTGATGCCGATGGTCATCGAGATCGCCGGGTCGTCGACCGTGATGAGCGGCAGCGGACGCGGGTCGTCGGGGTCCGTCAGGGTCTCGCCGATGGTGATGTTCTCGATGCCGGCGACGGCGACGATGTCGCCGGGGCCGGCGGACTCGGTGGTGACCCGCTCGAGCGCCTTGGTCTCCAGCAGCTCGGTGATCTTGACGTTCTGCATCGTCCCGTCGGCGCGGGCCCACGCGACGGTCTGGCCCTTGCGGATCGTGCCGTTGAAGACGCGGAGCAGGGCGAGGCGGCCGAGGAACGGCGACGCGTCGAGGTTGGTGACGTGCGCCTGCAGCGGCGCGCCCTCGGTGTAGGTGGGCGCGGGGATCCGCTCGAGGATGGTCTTGAACAGCGGCTCGAGGTTCTCCGAGTCCGGCAGGCCACCGTCGGCGGGCTGGTTCAGCGACGCGCGGCCGGCCTTGGCGGCGGCGAACACGACGGGGACGTCGAGGATCGCGTCGAGGTCCAGGTCCGGGACGTCCTCGTGCAGGTCGGACGCCAGGCCCAGCAGCAGGTCGGTCGCCTCGTGCACGACGTCGGTGATCCGCGCGTCGGGGCGGTCCGTCTTGTTCACGACGAGGATCACGGGCAGCTTGGCGATGAGCGCCTTGCGCAGCACGAAGCGCGTCTGGGGCAGCGGACCCTCGGACGCGTCGACCAGCAGGACGACGCCGTCGACCATGGACAGGCCGCGCTCGACCTCGCCACCGAAGTCGGCGTGACCGGGGGTGTCGATGACGTTGATGGTGATGCCGCCGGGCTCGCCGATCTCTGCCGCCGCGGGACCCGTGTACCGGATCGCCGTGTTCTTGGCGAGGATCGTGATGCCCTTCTCGCGCTCCAGGTCGCCGGAGTCCATCGCGCGCTCGTCCACGTGGGCGTGGGAACCGAACGAGCCGGACTGCCACAGCATGGCGTCGACCAGCGTGGTCTTGCCGTGGTCGACGTGCGCGACGATGGCGACGTTGCGCAGGTCGTTGCGCACGCTCGTGCCTGTCGGCGCAGACGTGGGCTCAGACATGGGGGAACTCATCTCAGAAGGTGGGGAGCGCGCCGGGTCGTCGGCCGCGCCGATCGATTCTACCCGCCCACCCGTCCGGCTGGGTCAGAAGGTGATGAGACGCACGTCAGCGACGGGCCCGCGCCCAGGACCACCACGAGGTCAGGTCCGCCCGGCCAAGCTGCAGCGGGTCCACGTCCAGGGGCGCGGGCGTGCTCGACGCCGTCGACGTCACCGACCCCCGCGTGGCCACGACGACGGGCTGCCGCACCAGCGAGAGCACCGCACCGCCGTCCTCGAGGCTCTGCGCCGCCGGCGCCAGCAGGTCCTCGACCTTCGCGGGGTCGAGGTTCTGCGCGAGCGGCCCCAGCGCCGCGTCGGTCGCCGGGTCGGTCCAGCCCGTGACGTTCGTGACGCCGCCGGTCCCCCACCGCGACACGACGGAGTCGACCGGCAGGTCCGCCTGCGACACCGGCACCAGCGCCGCGTCCCACGACTCCGGCGCCCCGACCAGGTCCGCGCCGAGACCGTCGGCCGGCGTGTACGGCTCCACCTGGAACCCGGCGTCGGACGCGGTCTGCGTGAGCAGGGCGAGCATCGCGGTCCGCAGCGGGTCGGCCGTGTTGGTCAGCACGCGCACGACGGGCGGGTCGGTGACGCCGGCCTGGTCGAGCAGGCGTCGGGCTCCCGCGACGTCGGCGGGGCCGCTCGGTGCGACGTCGCCGCCGGCGTCGGGTCCGACCGACGGCAGGAGGGCGCCCTCGACGGTGGCCTCCGGCCAGAGGGGCGCCACCAGGGTGGAGACGATCGCGTCGCGCGGGACCGAGAGCAGGAACGCCCGCCGCACCGCCGACGCCACCGCGGCGTCGCCGCCGTACGACGCAGGGTCGAACGCCCCGCCGCCGGCCGCCTGGAGCTGCAGCTGGAGCGTGCTGTCCCCGCCCGTCCGCACGTCGGCCCCGTCGACGTCGGCCAGCGCGTCGAGCACGTCCCTGGTGTCCGTCGGCGTGACCACGTCGACCGTGCCGGCGTCCAGCGCCTCGACCTCCTCCAGCGGGTCCAGGTCGCTGCGCACGACGATCCGGTCGTACGCCGCCTTCCCGGGACCGTCGTACTCGTCGTTGCGCGCCAGCTCGACGCGCTCCCCGGGCACGATCAGGTCGATCACGTACGGGCCGGTGGAGACCGCCTGGTCGACGTGCTGGGCGAGCGTGTCGGCGTCGAAGCCGGTCCGCCACGCCGCGGAGATCGACCTCAGGGCCGCCTTGTCCTGGTCGACGATCGCCTTGGTCACCGCCTCGGCGGCGGCCGCCGGGTCCTCGACGCCCAGCGCCGTCTGACCGATCACGTGCGCGGGGACACCCACGTCCAGCGCGGTCTGCCAGTCGGCCACCGGCGTGGCATAGGTGAGCGTGAACGTCGGGCCGTCCATCGTCGGCAGCTGCTCCGCGTGCACGAGGGCCGGCGAGGCCGCCGCGAACGCGACCCCCGCGTCGAGCGCGTCGTTGTTGGTGACCCCGCCCTGCGCGTCCAGCTCGGGCACGACGTCGTCCAGCTGGCCGCTGCGCGCGGCCCACTCGAGCAGCAGGTCGGCCGTCGTCACCGGCGTGCCGTCCGACCACGTGGCTTTGCGCCCGATCGTGTACGTCACCGTCAGGGGTGCGTCGCTGACCTTGGCGACCGTGCCGAAGCCGTCGTCGGGCACCGCGGTGCCGTCCTCGTCCAGGGAGACGAACCCCGCCTGCGCGAGCGAGCGCACCAGCGTGCTGCCGGGGGTGCGCCCCTCGACGGTCCCCCCGTTGAGCGACGTGAACGGCGCCCCGACGGCCACGACCACCGTGCCGCTGCGGCTCGGCTGCGGGGTCTGGTCCGTGCACCCGCCGACCGCGACGAGCGCGACGAGCACCGCGGGCACGACGACCCCGATACGTGACCCTCTGAACACCGTGCGCCTCCCGCTGGCCGACATCCCCGAGGCGGACGGTCGCACCTCCGCACCGGAGGTATCGGTCGTTCTCACCCGTTGGTCAACCATGCCGGACAGATCTGTCCGAATCGGCAGAAGAACGGCGGACGCGCCGGGCCGTGGGACGACGAGAGCGCCGCACCCCGAGGGGGACGGCGCTCTCGGCGAGCACGACGTCAGAAGCCGCGGCCCGTGGTCCGCTCGTTGTCGACGTCCGTGATGTCGTGGGCGTCGAACTCCTCGGCCTCCGCGGCCTTGGCGGCGTCCTCGTACGCGAGCTCGTCGCGCTGGATCTCGAGGAGCGCGTCACGGGCGACGCGACGCTCCTGCTGGGCCACCGGGTCGGGCACGGGCACCGCGGCGAGCAGTCGCTGCGTGTACGCGTCCTGCGGGTTGTTGACCACCTGCGCGGTCTCCCCGATCTCCACCAGCTTGCCGTTGTGCATGACCGCGATCCGGTCCGACAGCAGCTCGACGACGGCGAGGTCGTGGCTGATGAACAGGCACGCGAACCCGTGCTCGCGCTGCAGGTCCTGGAACAGCTCCAGCACCGCGGCCTGCACGGACACGTCGAGCGCGGACGTCGGCTCGTCGGCCACCAGGAGCTGCGGCTCCAGCGCGAGCGAGCGGGCGATCCCGACGCGCTGGCGCTGACCGCCGGAGAGCTCGTGCGGGTACCGGTTGCGCATCGCGCGCGGCAGCTGCACCTGGTCGAGAAGCGTCTCGACGGCCCTCGACATCTCCTGGCCCTTGATCCCGCGGTGCAGCAGCAGCGGCTCGCCGATCGACTCGCCGATGGGCAGACGCGGGTTCAGCGACGAGCCCGGGTCCTGGAACACGATGCCGACCTTGCTGCGCAGCGGCTTGAGGTCCTTGATCGAGGCGCCGACCATGTCCTGCCCGACGATCTTCAGCTCGCCCGACGTGACCGGCAGCAGGCCGACGACGGCGCGACCGATCGTCGTCTTGCCCGAGCCGGACTCGCCGACGAGACCCACGACCTCGCCCTGCCGGATGGTCAGGCTGACCTCGTCGACGGCCCGGAAGGCCGGCTGACGACGACGCCCGGGGTACTCGATGACCAGGTCCTTGGCCTCGAGCACGATCGCCTTGTCGCTCACGGGAGCCGCGGTCGGTGCGACGGGGCGGGCCGTCGTCGTGGCGTCCGAGGTCCCGACGCTCGACGCCTCCGCGCTGCGGCCCAGGTGCGGGACGGCGTTGAGCAGCTTGATCGTGTACGGGTGCGTCGGTGCCGTGAAGATGTCGATCGACGACCCCTCCTCGACGACGCGGCCGTCCTTCATCACGATGATCTTGTCGGCCATGTCGGCGACGACGCCCATGTCGTGCGTGATCAGGACGATGCCCGAGTCGATGCGGTTGCGCAGGTCGCGCATCAGCTTGAGGATCTCGGCCTGCACCGTGACGTCGAGCGCCGTGGTGGGCTCGTCGGCGATGAGCAGCTTCGGGTCGCACGCGAGGGCCTGGGCGATCATCGCGCGCTGCCGCTGGCCGCCCGAGAGCTGGTGGGGGTAGGCGTCGATGCGTCGCGTCGGGTCCGGGATCTCGACCAGCCGCAGCAGCTCGAGCGCACGCGCCCGGGCCTCCTTCGGCCCCATGTCGAAGTGCGTCCGGATGGTCTCGATGATCTGGAAGCCGACCGTGTACACCGGGTTCAGGGCCGTCATCGGCTCCTGGAAGATGACCGCGATCTCCTTGCCGCGCACGTGACGCAGCTTCTGCGGGGTCATCCCGATGAGCTCGCGGTCGCCCAGCTTGGCGCTGCCGCTGGCGCGGCCGTTGGCGGGCAGCAGGCCCAGCAGCGACATCGAGGACTGCGTCTTGCCCGAGCCCGACTCGCCGACGATGGCGAGGACCTCGCCGGGGAAGACGTCGTAGCTCACGCCGGCGGCGGCGGGGAACCAGGTGCCGTCGACGTAGAAGTCGACGCCGAGGTCCCGCACGGTCAGGACGGGGGCCTTGGTCGGGGCCGGGGCGGGCGCCGCGGAGGAGGTGTCGATGGCCACGGTGTCAGTTCCTTACTGCGCGAGGACGGGGTGCACGGGCGGACGGGGTCACCGTCGGCGAGCACCGGTCTGGGAGCATGGGCGAATGGGTGCCACGCAGGAGTTCTCGTCGGTCTACGGTCGCTGGCTGACCGGTGCGACGGCCGTGCTGGGCGTGGTCGCGCTGGTCGTCACGCTGTTCCAGGAGGGCGTCGAGCAGACCGCTCGCCTCCTGCCGGTGACCGGCGCGGTGGTGCTGGTGGTCTGGGCGCTGTTCTGGCGCCCGGCCGTCGAGGTCAGCGACGGCGAGATCGTGGTGCGCAACGTGCTGGCCACCGTGCACGTGCCCTGGCCGGCCTACCGAGGCCTGACCGTGCAGTACTCGCTGGTCCTGCACACCACGGGCGCCGACGTGACCGCCTGGGCGGCGCCCCGGTCGAGCGCCACGGGCCGCTGGCTGCGCAGCTCGCGTCGCCGGACCGAGCCCGAGGAGCCGCGCCGTCAGCACGGCTCCGCCGAGGCGGTGGCCGCGGCGATCGCCGAGCGCCACGACGCCCTCGTCGCCGCCGGCCACCTGCGCGGGGCCGAGGCCGCCCGCGTGGCGGGCGAC
>NZ_JBFULZ010000162.1:0-9502 GCF_054049635.1 Cellulomonas sp. P5_C6
GGCCTCGGCCGTGCTGAGGCCGGCGAGGTCCGGCACCGCGACGGCGGCGGCGCTCGACGCCACGCGCACGGCGGTTCGGGAGGCGGACGGGGTGGGGCTCGGCGCGACCGGGGCCGAGGTCACGGGGGCGGTCGCCGCGGCGACCGGGTCGGGGCCCACCTGCGTCAGCCAGCTCACCGCGACGAYCGCCGCGAGCACGAGCAGGACGGCGAGCACCGCGCCACGCGCCGTCCGCGTCGCCTGCAGGGTCTGTGCCGCTGGACGGACGGGGTCCACGGCGGCCTCCGCCGTCGCGAGCGCGGCGCCGGCGACCGCAGGCGCCCGGAGTGCCCAGAGATCCGGGCTCGCGGGCGGGGACGGCGGCAGCACACGGGTGCCCGGGGCCGCGGACGGTGCACGGGTGGCGGCACGGACGGCTTCTCGCATCTCCGCCGCGGAGCCGAACCTCAGCCCGGGCTCCTTGAGCATCGCGCGGACCACGACCGCGTCGACGGCGGCGGACAGACCGGCCCGGACCTCCGACGGCACCGGCGGTGGCGCCGACAGGTGCGCCTGCACGAGGAGCTCGGGTGGGCCGGTCCCGAACGGCGGTCGGCCGGTGAGCGCGAGGTGGAGCGTGGCGCCCGCCTGGTAGAGGTCGCCCGCGGGCCCGACGCTCTCGCCGCGCGCCTGCTCCGRCGAGACGTAGGCCGGGTTTCCCAGGATGCCCCGCGCGCCGTCGGTCGGCGCGGTGCCGACCGGGCCCGCGAGGCCCAGGTCCAGCAGCCGGACGCCGTGGGCGCTGACGGCGCCCTCGAGCAGGTGCACGTTCTGCGGCGAGACGTCGCGGTGCACCAGGCCCGCCTCGTGCATCGCCGCGAGCGCGTCGAGCAGCCCCTCGGCGACGGCGAGCGCTCCCGTCGGGTCGAGTGGTCCCCCGACCTGGACGAGGTCCGCCAGGCTGGAGCCCTCCACGAGCTCCAGGGCGATCCACGCCCGGCCGTCGGCGAGGACGCCGTCGCCCAGCACCCCGACGAGGTTCGGGTGCACGACCCGGCGGGCGGTCGCGGCCTCGGCGGGCAGGCGCGACGGGTCTGCGTACGGGTGCGCGACCTTGAGCGCGACGACCCCGTCCCGCTCGGCGTCGTGCGCCCGGTAGACCACGGAGCTCCCGCCGGTCCCCAGCAGGCCGAGGACCCGGAACCGGCCGGCGACGAGCCCGGCGTCGGGCGCCCCCGGGCCGATCGAGGTCACCGATCGAGGTCGCCGCGGTGCGCCGCGGTGCTGCGCGCGGCGGTGCTGCGCGACAGCACCGCGGGCTGGCCCGCACGCCGGTAGGTCGCCACCACCGGGTCGACGCGCGCGTCCGGGACCAGGGCGGCGAATGCTCGGCACGCGTGCACGCACCGCACGCGCCGGTCCTGGTCCCCGATCCCCTGCGCCACGTCGATGCCGCCGTCGCGCAGCGACCACCGCCAGCGGTAGTCGGCGGTCAGCCGGACGAGCTCGTCGAGCATCGGCAGACGGTCCGGCAGCCCGTCCAGCGTGGCGCGGACCTCGGCGACGTCCCGCCCGGGGACACCCGCGCGGGCGAGCCCGCGGCCGTTGGGGCTCACGAGTCGCCACCAGACGACGTCGTCGCCGGCGAACCGGTAGATCTGGAACACGGGCGCCACCGCTCGCATCCCGTCCTTTCATCGCGGCGCCTGTCTCCGGCGCACCCGGAGAAGTTGAACCCACGTCCTACATCTGTGAGCGACCTGTGCGGGGCCAAGGGACGAACAGAAGGCGTCAGCGGGTCGACGATCGGACATCGCCCGTCGGCGCGGGTTTGCCGAGACACGTCGAGTCCAACTGGTGAGACGTGCGTATCGCCGACCGGACGGCTCTGTCTACTCTCGCTCCATGTCCCGCCGAATGTGTCGCTGACCCAGCGCACGCTCGGCTGTGCCCGCGGGCAGGTCGCCGTCCGGTTCCCGACGGCCCTGTGACCCGCCCGAGCCATGGCTCGACCCGTGCGCCCTCGCCCCCCATCCGCGGGACGGTCGTCGGCTGCCCGAGACGCCCCGCGGATCCTGACCCCCGTACAGACCGCTGAGGAGCACGACCATGAGCAACGAGAGCTGGAGCTTCGAGACCCGCCAGATCCACGCCGGGCAGGAGCCCGACCCGACCACCGGCGCCCGTGCGCTGCCGATCTACCAGACCACGTCCTTCGTCTTCCCGGACGCCGCCACGGCCGCCAAGCGCTTCGCGCTCGCCGAGCTGGGCCCGATCTACACGCGCATCGGCAACCCCACCCAGGAGGTCGTCGAGAACCGCATCGCGAGCCTGGAGGGCGGCGTCGGCGCGCTGCTCGTCGCGTCGGGCCAGGCGGCCGAGACGCTGGCGATC
This sequence comes from Cellulomonas sp. P5_C6, assembly GCF_054049635.1. Lineage (NCBI taxonomy): Bacteria > Bacillati > Actinomycetota > Actinomycetes > Micrococcales > Cellulomonadaceae > Cellulomonas > Cellulomonas sp. P5_C6. The sequence continues at coordinate 2,374 of NZ_JBFULZ010000162.1, forward strand.
CTCAACATCGCCGAGGCGGGCGACCACATCGTCGCCAGCCCGTCGCTCTACGGCGGCACGTACAACCTGCTGCACTACACGCTGCCCAAGCTCGGCATCGAGACCACGTTTGTCACCGACCCGCACGACGCGCAGTCGTGGAAGGACGCGGTCCGCCCGAACACCAAGCTGTTCTTCGCGGAGACGATCCCGAACCCGAAGTCCGACATCCTCGACATCGAGCTGGTGGCCGGCGTCGCGCACGAGTCGGGCGTCCCGCTCATCGTCGACAACACCGTGGCCACGCCGTACCTGATCAACCCGCTGCAGTGGGGCGCGGACATCGTCGTGCACTCGGCGACCAAGTACCTGGGCGGGCACGGCTCGGCGATCGGCGGCGTGATCGTCGACGGCGGCACGTTCGACTTCGCCCAGCACCCGGAGCGGTTCCCCAACTACAACACCCCGGACCCGTCCTACAACGGTCTGGTGTTCGCGCGGGACCTGGGCGTCGGCGGGATCTTCGGCGTGAACCTGTCGTTCATCCTCAAGGCGCGCGTGCAGCTGCTGCGCGACCTCGGCCCGGCGCTCTCGCCGTTCAACGCGTTCCTCATCGCGCAGGGCATCGAGACGCTGTCGCTGCGGGTCGAGCGGCACGTGGAGAACGCCGCGAAGGTGGCCGCCTGGCTCGAGGCCCGCGACGACGTGCTGCGCGTGCAYTACGCCGGGCTGGAGTCGAGCCCGTGGCACGCCGCCCAGCTCAAGTACGCGCCGCGCGGCGCGGGTGCGGTGCTGGCGTTCGAGCTCGAGGGCGGCACGGAGGCCGGTCAGGCGTTCGTCTCCGCGCTCGAGCTGCACTCCAACGTCGCGAACATCGGGGACGTCCGCTCGCTGGTCATCCACCCGGCATCGACGACGCACAGCCAGCTGACCCCCGAGGAGCAGGCCCTGTCCGGCGTCACGCCCGGCCTGGTCCGCCTGGCTGTCGGCATCGAGCACATCGATGACATCCTGGCTGACCTGGACGCCGGCTTCCGCGCCGCGAAGGGTGCCTGACCGAGCATGAGTACCACGCCGCCGAGACCGTCGGGACCCCGTGCGGGTGCCGGCGGCTCGGCGGCGCACCCCGAAGGGAAGCACGTGCCCGACCTCAAGCTCTCCCCCGCCCGACCCCGGACGCTGGCCGGCCGCACGCCCGAGACCGGGCGACCGGCCATCCGTGCGAGCTCGGCCTGGCGCGACGGCGACCCCGTCGGACGTCGGCAGTTCGCCGACCTCGGGCCGCTCAAGCTCGAGTCCGGCGGGCGGCTGCCGGCCGTGCGCCTGGCGTACGAGACGTGGGGCGAGCTCAACGAGGACGGCAGCAACGCGGTCCTGGTCCTGCACGCGCTGACCGGCGACTCGCACGTCACCGGCGAGGCCGGCGAGGGGCACCCGACCGCCGGGTGGTGGCAGTCGATGGTCGGGCCCGGCGCCCCCATCGACACCGACCGCTGGTTCGTCGTCGCCCCGAACGTCCTCGGTGGCTGCCAGGGCTCGACGGGCCCCTCCTCCCCCGGTCCCGACGGCCGTCCGTGGGGCAGCCGCTTCCCGCTGCTGACCGTCCGCGACCAGGTCGCCGCCGAGGTCCGGCTCTCCGACCTGCTCGGCATCGACTCGTGGGCGCTGGTCATCGGCGCGTCGCTGGGCGGGCTGCGCGTGCTCGAGTGGGCCGCGTCCACGCCGGAGCGGGTCGAGGCCATCGCCGCGATCGCGACCGCCGCGCAGACGTCGGGCGACCAGATCGCGGGCTTCCACACCCAGCTGGCCGCCGTCCGCGCCGACCCCAACTACCGCGACGGCGACTACTACGACGCCCCCGACGGCGAGGGGCCGCACGTGGGCCTGGGCCTCGCCCGGCAGATCGCGCACCAGACCTACCGCAGCCCGCTCGAGCTGGACCTGCGGTTCGGCCGCATCCCGCAGGGCGGCGAGGAGCCGCTCGAGGGCGGCCGGTTCGCGGTGCAGTCCTACCTCGACCACCACGGCGACAAGCTCGCCCGCCGGTTCGACGCCAACACCTACGTGATCCTCACGCGCACGATGATCACGCACGACCTCGGTCGCGACCGCGGCGGGGTGGCGGAGGCCCTCGGGTCGATCACCGCCCGGGCGCTGGTCGTCGCGGTCGACTCGGACCGGCTGTTCCCGCCCGCGCAGTCCGAGCGGATCGCCGCCGGCATCCCCGGGGCGTCGCTGCACACGATCCACTCCGACTACGGCCACGACGGCTTCCTCATCGAGGAGGACCTGGTCGGGGCGTACGTGCGCGAGTTCCTGGAGCTGGGCGGCGCAGGGCGCTGAAGCGCAGCGCTGAAGCACAGCGCGACGCGCTGACGGTTGCGGCACGATGACTGCCATGCCCTCCGGAGAGCTCGCCGACGCCCGCACCGCCCTGCACGCCCAGTGGGACCGCCTGCGGGCATGGGTCGAGCAGGTGGTGGACGACGACGTCGCCGACGACCCGTCGGTGCTCGACGGCTGGACGGTCTCGGAGCTGGTCGCGCACCTGGGCCGGGCCATGGAGGCGCTGGCCGTCTGCGTCCCGCTGGAGGACGGCACGGTGCCGCTGTCGCTCGGCGAGTACGTCGGCACGTACGCGGGGCGGGCGGCGGACATCGCCGAGACCACGCGGAACCTCGCCGTCGAGATCGCGCACGACCCGCTCGCCGAGGTCGACGCGCGCGCTCGGGCGGCCTTCGCGCGTCTCGACGAGCTAGGTCCCGACGACCTGGTCGTGCAGGCCCGTCGCGGTCCGGTGCTGCTCAGCACCATGGCGGTGTCCCGGGTCCTCGAGCTGGTCGTGCACGCCGACGACCTGGCCCGGTCGGTGCCGTCCGGCCCGGACCCGGTCGACCCGGGCGCGCTGGCGCTCGTGGCCGACGCGCTGCTGGAGATCGTCGTCGCCCGCGGCGGGTGGAGCCTCGAGATCGCCGACGCCCGCACGTGGGTGCGCCTCGCCGCCGGCCGGCAGCCGTACGACGTCGACGTCCTGGCGGCGGCGCTCCACCCGCGCTACACCTCGGACGCGGTCCCGGACCTCGGCCGCATGCTGCCGATCCTCTAGCGACCCGCCGTCACCAGAACCGCGGCTGCCCGGGGATCGACTCCAGGTCGGACAGCAGCAGCTCGCGGTCCTCGGCCTCGGCGATGTCCTCCGCGGCGGCGAGGGCCTGCTCGGTCCAGGACCGGGCCTGGTCCTTGTCCCCGGCGACGGCGCTGGCGCGCGCCAGCGACTCGTAGGCGAACGCGAGGTCCCAGTCGCCGATGCCGTTCTCCCGGCAGATCTCGAGCCCCCGTCGGGCGTGGTGCAGCGCCGGCTCCGCCCGGCCCAGCACGCAGTACACGCGGGACACCTGCCACTCGCCGCGGCTCAGGTTGGCCGGCGTGCCCACCTGCCCCCAGTGGTAGCGGGACGCGTGCGCCATGTGCACCATCCGGTCGTCGTCGGCAGCAGTGCGGTCCTCGGTCTCCATGAGCCGCCACACGCCGTTGAACAGGTCGACCGCGATCTGCCGCTCGTCGGTCGTCGTCGTCGTGTCCTGCAGGTCCGTCATCGGTGCTCCGTCCTCGAGAAGGTGGTCGGTCCGGTGGATCTCGCCCCGGACCCGGTCCAGGCGGGCCTGGAGGCGACGCCGGTGCTGGGCCAGCACCTGCGGGACGGCCGAGGGGTCCGCCAGGCAGGCGCGCACCTGCTCGAGCGGCACGTCCACCGACCGCAGCACCTGCACCAGCCGAGCGGTGTCGACCTGGTCCGGGCTGTAGAGCCGGTACCCGGTCGCGGGGTCGACCGCCGCGGGCGCGAGCAGCCCGATGCGGTCGTAGTGGCGCAGCGCCTTGGTGGTCAGGCCGACCCGGCGGGCCAGCTGACCGACCGTGAGCAGGCCGTCGTCGTCCATGACCGTGAACCTAGGACCTTGCCGCGGGGGAAGCTCAAGGCTCCACGACCGTGAGCAGCTGGCGGCTGACCAGCCCGACCGTGCGGGCGAGTGTCTCGCGGGCCGCATCGGCGAGGAACGGGACGTCGCGCAGGTGCCAGAGGGTCAGCGCGGAGACCCACGCGGCGTCGCGCGCCTTGTCGATCGAGAAGCTCGAGACCAGGTCCGCCAGAGGGGACGCGGGCGAGCCGAGGCGGACCACCTCGGCGTCGAGGAACGACCGCCGGATCGGCCGGACCACCTCGGCCAGCACCGCGTTGACCTTCTCGAAGTCGGCGTGGACCGACCCGTGCTCCGGGCTGGTGCGGCGGGCCCGGCAGGTGGCGACGACGGCCAGCGCGAGGTCGTGGTTGATGTGCGCGTTCATCCCGGCGAGCGCGAACTGGATCGGCAGCACGCCCTTCGTCGCGCGGCGCTCGACCAGCGGCTCCCACGCCTTCGACACGGGCCGGTGCGCCGCGAGGTCCCGCGGCACGTCGAGGAACAGGCCGGCGAACAGCACGTCGAGGTCCTCGACGAACGCGTGGTCGGCGAACGTGCGGTCGGTGACCTTGGTGGCGACGAGCGCGGTGACCTGCCGGTACACGTCGAGGAACACCCCGAGCCCGTCGTGCGGCGGCCATCCCGCGCGCACCCGGTCCATCTCGGCGACGACGTTCTCGATGACGGCGCTGGAGGTCACGCGCCCAGCATCACATCACCGGCTCCCGCCGGATACGTTGGGCCGGTGATCGCCGCCTACGCCGCCCGGTTCTCGTCCGACGACCCCGTCAGCGGCCTCGAGGTGGGCGAGCGGCCGGCGCCGCAGGAGCGCGACGGCTGGTCGGTCGTGGACGTCCGCGCGGCGGCCCTGAACCACCACGACGTCTGGACCCTGCGGGGCATCGGCATCCGGGCCGAGCAGCTGCCGATGATCCTGGGCACCGACGCGGCCGGGGTGACCGCCGACGGTCGCGAGGTCGTGGTGCACGGCGTCATCGGCGGTGCGTCCGGGCACGGCGTGGGTGCCGACGAGCCCCGCAGCCTCCTCTCGGAGCGGTACCCCGGGACGCTCGCCGAGCAGGTCGCCGTGCCCACGTGGAACCTCGTCGACAAGCCCGCCGCCCTGAGCTTCGTCGAGGCGGCCTGCCTGCCCACCGCCTGGCTCACCGCGTACCGGATGCTCTTCCGGTCCGGCGGGGCGACACCCGGCCAGCGGGTGCTGGTGCAGGGCGCCGGCGGCGGGCTGGCGACGGCCGCGATCATGCTCGGCGCCGCCGCCGGGCTCGAGGTCATCGTCACCAGCCGGTCGCTTGACCGCCGCGACCGGGCCCTGTCGCTGGGCGCCGCCGCGGCCGTCGAGAGCGGAGCCCGGGTGCCGCGCGTCGACGTGGTGCTCGAGAGCGTCGGCAAGGCCACGTGGTCCCACTCGGTGCGCTCGGTGCGACCCGGCGGCACGATCGTCGTGGCCGGCGCCACCAGCGGGGACGCCGAGCCGGCCGAGCTGACCCGGATCTTCTTCCAGGAGATCAGCGTCGTCGGCACGACGATGGGGACGCGCGACGACCTGCAGCACCTGCTCGCGTTCCTGGCCCGCACGGGCGTCCGCCCCCTGGTCGACTCGACGTTCGCGCTCGCCGACGCCCGGGACGCGGTGCGGCGCCTGGCGGACGGCGACCAGTTCGGCAAGATCGTGCTCGAGCCTTGACCGGCGACGCCTGGGAGCAGGACGTCCTCGGCCCCGACTACCGCGTCCGGACGCTCACGCTCCGGCCCGACGACGAGGGCGAGGTCGTCGCGAGCCTGGTCCGCTACGCGCCGCCGGCGCCCGAGCCGCTGCGGCCGTCGCGCGCGATCCTGTACATCCACGGGTGGTCGGACTACTTCTTCCAGACCGAGCTCGCGGAGCACTGGCACGCCCGCGGCGCCGCGTTCTACGCCCTCGACCTGCGCAAGTACGGCCGCAGCCTGCGCCCCGGCCAGACCCCCGGGTACACCGACGACCTCGACGTCTACGACGAGGAGATCGAGGCGTCGCTCGACGTGATCCGCGCCGACCTCGGGGTGCGCGCCCGGGTCATGGTCATGGGCCACTCGACCGGCGGCCTCGTCGCGGCGCTGTGGGCCCACCGGTACCCGGGCGAGCTCAGCGGGCTGGTGCTCAACAGCCCGTGGCTCGAGCTGCAGGGGTCGTCCGCGCTGCGGCACATCAGCGCGCCCGCCGTCGCGCGGATCGCCCGGTTCCAGCCGAAGGCGCCGCTGCCCAACATCGACCCCGGCTACTACGCCCGCACCCTGAGCAGCTCCAGCGGCGGCGAGTGGACCTACGACGACCGGTGGCGGCCGACGCCGTCGTTCCCCGTCCGGGCCGGGTGGCTCCAGGCGATCATGGCCGGGCACGGCCGGGTGGCCCGAGGCCTGTCCGTCGAGCAGCCGATCCTCATGCTGGCCTCCAGCCGGACCGTGATCAGCCCGCGCTGGAGCGAGGACATGCGGCACGCGGACGTCGTGCTCGACGTCGAGCTGCTGGCGCGCCGGGCCGTGCAGCTGGGCACCAACGTCACCGTGGTGCGGATCCGGGACGGGCTGCACGACCTCGCGCTGTCCCCGAAGCCCGTGCGGGCGCGGTTCTACGCGGAGATCGACCGATGGACCGCCGCGTACGGCTGGGGCTGACCGGCGTCAGGGACGCAGGACGCCCGTGGCCTCGGCCAGCGTCGGACCGCCCTCGCCCAGCCGCCACGCGCGCCACCCGTCGACCGGGTTCTCGGCCGCCACGGCCGCCGACGCCGCGTCGTCCGGGTCCGCGAACAGCTCGCCCGTGGGGAGCTCGAGCAGGCCGTCCGTGCGGAGCATGGCGACCAGTCGCTGACCGCGGCGGGCGCGGACCCAGACCAGGGTCGTGATCGCGCGGCGGCTCTTCGCCAGCGTGGCCAGCTCCGGGATCGCGCTCAGGCCGTCGTCCGACTGCTCGTCGGGGACCGGCGCGATCTCCTMGGTCGTCTGCGGGGGGACGGGCAGCGTCGGGGCGGCGTGCGCCGGCACGTGCTCCGGCGCGTGCTCCGGGGGCGCCGGGTCCACCGACGGAGTCGGGAAGCTCGAGGAGACCGGCAGCGGCGCGGACAGCGGCAGGAACGGTCGCGGGCCGGCGACCTCGTCGTCGTCGTCCGCCGACGAGGTGCTCGGCACCACCT
>NZ_JBFULZ010000163.1:0-9461 GCF_054049635.1 Cellulomonas sp. P5_C6
CCGATCACCCGGACGTCCGGCCGCAGCTCCGCGACGGCCGCCACCACGCCGGCGGCCAGCCCGCCCCCGCCGATCGGCACCACGATGGTCGACACGTCGGGCACCTGCTCGACGATCTCGAGGGCGATGGTGCCCTGACCGGCGACGACGTCCTCGTGGTCGAACGGGTGGATGAGGATCGCACCGGTCCGGTCGGCGAACTCGCGGGCGTGCACGAGGGCGTCGTCCACGCTCGCGCCCACCAGCTCGACCCGCGCGCCGTAGTCGCGGGTGGCCGCGATCTTGGGCAGGGCGGCGTCGGCCGGCATGAAGACGACCGCGGTCAGGCCGAGGATCCGGGCCGCCAGCGCGACGCCCTGCGCGTGGTTGCCGGCGCTCGCCGCCACGACCCCGCGCGCCTTCTCCTCCGGGGACAGCCGCGCCATCCGGACGTAGGCGCCCCGGAGCTTGAACGAGCCCGCGCGCTGCAGGTTCTCGCACTTGAGCCACACGTCGGCCCCCACGACCTGCGACAGTGCGCGGCTCAGCTGCACCGGGGTCCGGTCGGCGACGCCGTCGAGCAGCGCAGCGGCCGCCCGCACGTCGGCGAGCCCGATCATCGGGCGCCCGTCCCGTCGTCGGTGGCGGTGCCGTCGGTGTGCGACGCGGCCTCGGCCTCGGTCGCCACCTGCTCCGACGTCGCCTCGGCCACCTGCGCGATCGCGCGGTCGAGCACGGGGTGCCCGCGTCCGCGCACGGGGACGTGGTCGTCGGTGCCCAGCTGCGGGAACTTGTCGTGCCCGTGCAGGTAGAGCATCACGGTGTTCAGGGTGGCGACGAGCGGCACTGCGAACAGTGCCCCGACGATCCCCGCGACGAACGAGCCGGCCGCGACCGAGAGCAGCACGGCGACCGGGTGCAGCGACACCGCGTGGCCCATGAGGAACGGCTGCAGCACGTGCCCCTCGAGCTGCTGGACGACGATGACGACGACGAGCATCCAGATCGCCGACGCCGGGCCGTTGGAGACGAGCGCGACCAGGATCGCGACGGACCCGGTGACCACCGCGCCGACGATCGGGATGAACGACCCCAGGAACACCAGCACGGCCAGCGGCAGCGCGAGCGGGACCTGCAGGATGGCCGCGCCCAGCCCGATGCCGATCGCGTCGACGGCCGCGACCAGGATCTGCGTGCGCGTGTACGCGCCGAGCGTCACCAGCCCGCGTCGGCCCGCCTGGTGCACGTGCTCGCGGGACCCGCGCGGGAGCAGCCCGACCACCCACGCCCAGATCACGCGGCCGTCGAGCAGGAAGAAGAACGTGCAGAACAGCGCGATCAGCGCGCCGGCGGCGACGTGCGCGACGGTCGTGGTCGCGTGCAGAGCGCCGGAGACCAGCTCGGAGCTGCCGCCGCTCAGCGAGCCCTGGATCTTGTCCAGCCAGCCGGAGATGTCGGTGGTGGTCAGCTGGAGAGGCCCCTCCGCCAGGGACGTGGTCAGCTTGTCGATGCCCTGCGCGGCCTGGTCCCACAGCTCGCCGAACCCCTTGACGATGGACCGTCCGGCGAGCGTCAGCAGCCCGCCGACGATGACCACGAGGCCGGCCAGCGCGACCGCCACCGCCGCCACCCGGGGCAGCGGCGTGCGCCGCTCGATCCACCCGACGAACGGCGCGAGGAGCACCGTGAGCAGCAGCGCCACCGCGATCGGGACCACGACGACCTTGAGCTCGTTGAGCAGCCAGAGCAGCACGGCCAGGCCGGCGCCGATGAGCAGCAGGCGCCACGACCAGGAGGCGGCGTTGCGCACCGACGGCGGCACGGAGCTGCCCGGGACCGGCCGCGCCTCCTCGACGGGCGCGGGCGCGCTCACGCGTCGCGCCCGGCGGCCAGCGCGGCCTCGACGTCGGCGATCAGGTCCGCGACGTCCTCGATGCCGACCGACAGACGCACCAGGTCGTCCGGCACCTCGAGCTCGGTGCCCGCGACCGACCCGTGGGTCATCTTGTGCGGGTGCTCGACCAGGGACTCCACGCCGCCCAGCGACTCCGCGAGCGTGAACACGTGCGTCGCCGCGCAGAACGCCAGCGCCGACGCCTCGCTCCCCGTGCGGAACGAGATCATCCCGCCGAACCCGCTCATCTGGCGGGCGGCGACCTCGTGCTGCGGGTGGCTCTCGAGCCCGGGGTAGATCACCGAGGTCACGGCGTCGTGCCCCACCAGGAAGTCCGCGATCGCCCGGGCGTTGCTCGTGTGGCGGTCCATGCGCACCGCGAGCGTCTTGAGCCCGCGCAGCGTCAGCCAGGCGTCGAACGGCCCGGCGACCGCGCCCGAGGCGTTCTGGTGGAACCGCACGGCGTCCGCGAGGCTCGTCGTGCCCGTCGGTCCGTCGAGCCCGACCGGGAGCTGCGCGCCGTCCGCGACGACGAGCGCGCCGCCGACGACGTCCGAGTGGCCCCCGATGTACTTGGTCGTCGAGTGCACGACGACGTCCGCGCCCAGCGCGAGCGGCTGCTGCAGGTAGGGCGTCGCGAAGGTGTTGTCGACCACCAGGAGCGCCCCCGCGGCGCGTGCGTGCGCCGCCAGCACGGCGATGTCCGCGATGCCGAGCAGCGGGTTGGTCGGGGTCTCCACCCAGACGACCTTGGTCCGGCCCGGCTGGATCGCCGCGAGCACCGCGTCGGGGTCCGACAGGTCGACCGGGGTGTGCTCGATGCCCCACGGCCCGAAGACCCGGGCGATCAGGCGGTACGTGCCGCCGTAGGCGTCGTTCGGGATGACGACGTGGTCGCCCGGGCGCAGGGTCGCGCGCAGCAGCGTGTCCTCGGCCGCGAGGCCCGACGAGAACGCGAAGCCCGCCGATCCCCCCTCGGCGGCCGCGAGCGCCGACTCGAGCGCGGTGCGGGTCGGGTTGGCCGAGCGCGAGTACTCGTACCCGCCGCGCAGCCCTCCCACCCCGTCCTGCTTGTACGTCGAGGTCGCGTAGATGGGCGGGACGACCGCTCCGGTGGTGGGGTCCGGTTCTTGACCTGCATGGATGGCGCGGGTCGAGAAGCCGGCGGAGGCCCAGTCGTCGTCGTGGGGGTGCGCGTGGTTCGTCACGCCTCCCAGGCTAGGCGCTCGGGGGGCTGCGGCCCTGACCGGACGGCGTTTCGGTGCGCCGCCGGTGCGCTCCGGGTCATGCGATGGTGCGCCGATGGTCTGGTATTGGTTCGGTCAAGACTTACCCACGAATCGCACCCGGAATCGGGAACAGGAGGACGATGGAGGCCGTTGACATCGCCGGGAGGACCCAGGTGACCAACCGGGCTCCCGGAGAGGAAACAGACTCATGAGCTGGCTGTTCGGATCCGCACTCAAGTCCACGATGGTCGAGCCGGAGAGCGCCCTCGCGGGTCGCGACCGCTACGCCTACAGCATCCCGTCGACCCACACCGTGCTGGGCACCCCGCTGCAGGGCCCCTGGCCCGAGGGGACCGAGGTCCTCTACGTCGCGATGGGGTGTTTCTGGGGTGCTGAGCGCACCTTCTGGAAGATCCCGGGCGTCGTGACCACGGCGGTCGGCTACCAGGGCGGGTTCACGCCCTTCCCGTCCTACGAGGAGACCTGCACCGGCCGGACCGGTCACACCGAGATGGTCATGGTCGCGTACGACCCGTCGGTCGTCAGCGCCGAGGACCTGCTCCGGACGTTCTGGGAGTCCCACGACCCGACGCAGGGCTACCGGCAGGGCAACGACGTCGGCACCCAGTACCGGTCCGCCGTCTACACGACCACGCCGGAGCAGGAGCTCGCCGCCCGCACCACCCGTGACGAGTACCAGCCGCGCCTGACCCGGGTCGGCTTCGGCCCGATCACCACGGAGATCCGGTCCGCCGACGATGCCGGCGCGTTCTACTACGCCGAGGGCTACCACCAGCAGTACCTCGACAAGAACCCGAACGGCTACTGCGGCCTCGGTGGCACGGGCGTCAGCTGCCCGCGACCGACCGGCGCCTGAGCCGTCGACGGCTCGCCTACCGGGCCGCCGACGCACGCCCGCCCCGCTCGCCGTCCTCCGGCGGGCGGGGCGCTTGCGTCTCAGCGGCTGTACGCCGGGCAGAGGGCGGGCGGGTGACCGACCTGCCCCCGCTGTCGGTCACCCACCCGCCGCGGGGCCGGCTGCGGAGTCCCCCGTGACCGTTGCCGGCCGCCCTTCGGCGTCGTTCGTGGCAGAACGACCGGGGTGCTCCCCCTGCCGTTCCCTGGCGAACGTATCGACGCCCGGCGGCACTCGTCCACGGGCGTCCACTCCGCGCTGGACCGCGGTCCACCTGCACAGACGTCCATCTCGACGCGATCCGCCGGAGCCGACAGACTGCCCCACGTGACCCCACACCTCCCGGCACGCCGACCCGAGGGTGTCGTCACATGAGCGGAGCGGCACCCAGCCGCACGGACAGCACGACGGCGACGACGGCCGCCGGGATCCTCGCGGCCGCCCTCGTCTGCGGCGCCGCCGTCCTGCTGTTCGCGGTGCACGTCCGCCCGCTCGGCTACGTCCCGCTCGTCCTGGGCGTGGGCCTCGGGCTGGTCGTCGACAAGCGCCTGGGCAAGGACCTCGCGCTCGTCGCGCTGGGGCAGGTGATCATCAGCACGATCTCGTTGAAGGCGGACCTGTCGAACGCCGGCATGGCGCGGTTCACCGTCGCGCTGGGGCTGGCCGTCGTCGTGCCGACCCTGATCTCGACCCGCGTGCTCAGGGACGACAAGATCCACTTCCCGGTCCGCACCGGTCGCCGCTGGGAACGCTGGCAGTGGGTGTACCTCGGCGCGGTCGCGGTCGCGGCCTACCTGATCCTGCCCGCGTACTTCCTGCGCTCGGGCGTCTGGCAGAACTGGCCGGACCTCGACGGCACGCACGACATCGTGCGGCTGTTCGTCGGCGTCAACGCGGTGGGCATCTGGGACGAGCTGTTCTTCATCTGCGTCGTGCTGGCGCTGCTGCGGGCGCACTTCCCGTTCTGGCTGGCCAACGTGCTGCAGGCGACCGTCTTCGTGTCGTTCCTGTGGGAGCTGGGCTACCGGTCGTGGGGGCCCCTGCTGACCGTCCCGTTCGCGCTGATCCAGGGCTGGATCTTCCGGCGGACGTCGTCGCTGAGCTACGTGGTGGCGATCCACCTGACGTTCGACCTGGTGGTGTTCCTGGTGCTGGTGCACGCCCACGACCCGAGCCTGTTCGACTTCTTCGTCACCGGCGGGCCGTAGGTTGGCCTGGTGACGCTGACGAACTGGGCCGGCAACTACACCTACCGGGCGCCGGAGATCCACCGCCCCCGCACCGTCGAGGAGCTGCAGGAGACCGTCGCGCGTGCGCGCAACATCCGTGCCCTGGGCACGCGGCACTGCTTCAACGACATCGCCGACGATCCCGCGGCGCTGGTCACTCTGGACGGCCTGGAGGCGGCGCCGGAGATCGACGAGGCGGCCCGGACCGTCACGGTCACGGGCGGGACCCGGTACGGCACGCTCGCCCAGCACCTGCACCCGGCCGGCTGGGCCGTGCACAACCTCGCGTCGCTGCCGCACATCTCGGTCGCCGGCGCCGTCGCCACCGCCACGCACGGCTCGGGCGACGGGTCGCGGAACCTCGCGGCGGCCGTCGCCGCGCTCGAGCTCGTGGGTCCCGACGGCACGATCCGGACCGTCCGACGCGGCGACCAGGACTTCGACGGCTCGGTCGTCGCGCTCGGCGCCCTCGGCGTCGCCACCCGCGTGACCCTCGACATCGAGCCGACGTACGACGTCGCGCAGGAGGTCCACCTCGAGCTCCCCTGGCGCGAGGCCCTGGAGCACCTGGACGAGATCACCTCCAGCGCCGACTCCGTGAGCCTCTTCACCGACTGGACCGGCGACACCATCCAGCAGGTCTGGCGCAAGACCCGCGTCACCGACTCCTACGACCTGCGCCCGGACTTCTACGGCACGACGCCCGCCGACGGCCCGCGCCACCCGCTGCCCGGCATCGACCCCGTCAACTGCACCGCCCAGCTGGGCGAGCCCGGGCCGTGGCACGACCGCCTGCCGCACTTCCGCATGGACTTCACGCCCAGCAACGGCGCCGAGATCCAGTCCGAGTTCCTGGTCCCCCGCGCCCACGCCGTCGCCGCTCTCGAGGCGATGCGCGGGCTGAGCGACCGCATCGCTCCGTTGCTGCAGGTCACCGAGGTGCGCACGATCGCCGCCGACGACCTCTGGCTGTCCACCGCGCAGGGCGGCGACCGCGTGGGGCTGCACTTCACCTGGCTGCCGCGCCAGGCCGAGGTCGAGGCCCTGCTGCCGACGATCGAGGCCGCGCTGGCCCCGTTCGACGCCCGACCGCACTGGGGCAAGGTCTTCATCGACACCGACCGCGACCTCGCCCGGCTCTACCCGCGCTGGGAGGACTTCCGCTCGCTCGTGGCCCGCACCGACCCGGACGGCGTCTTCCGCAACGCGTACCTGGACCGCCACGTCCTCTAGAGCCGCGCTGCCACCCTCGGAGCCCTCTCTTCCTCGGACGTTCGGCGAGCCAGTTCCGCAACGTCCGAGGATGTACGCGCTGGAGCCCTCTCGTCCTCGGACGTTGCGCCTCCGCCGGCTAGCGCCAGCGGTTGACCTTCGCGACCAGGTCCGCGTCGCCGACACGCCCCGTCGGCGACAGGGTGACGACGGCCGCGCCGGGCTGCAGCCGCGGGTCGCCCGCGTACCGCTGGGCGAGCTCCGCCTCGGCCGCGTCGTCGCCGGCATCGGCCGCGACGAGCAGCGCAGCGACCTCGTCGGCGAGCCGGTCCAGCTCGTCGGCGGGCGTCGGCGTCCCGGGCAGGGTGTCGCCCCAGACGTCCCAGAGCAGGAGCTCGTCGCGCTGCCGATGGGCCAGCTCCGTCACCACGTACCCGCGGACGAACTCGGGACCGCACAGCTCCGGCATCGAGGGGTCGACGCCGTACATCGAGACGTCGAGGCCGTCGCGTCGGTGCGCCAGCCACACCTCGGCCGCGGTCTCGAACGGCGCTCCGAGCCCGGTCGCCATGTCGTGCGAGTCGAACCCGAACCAGTTCTCGGCCATGTTCAGCTCGGGGTCGAAGCGGACCCAGCGCGACCCGTCCCAGTACTCGCCGACCACGTGGTCGTGGTGGAACCCGGGGCGGAAGTAGCCGGAGAACCCGACCCGGCTGCGCGCAGGGATCCCGTGCTCGCGCAGCACCGCGACGGCGAACAGCGTGTGGTCCCGGCAGCACCCGGCGATCTGCCGGCCCGGCTCCCGGGGTGCGCTCAAGGGACCGGCGGACCGCTGCTGCGCCTCCTCGAGGACCGCGGACAGCCAGCGCAGGTCGATGTCGGCGTCCTGCCCCGGCGACAGCTGCTCGACGCCGGCCCGGTAGTGGATGACCGTGCTGCACGCGGCCTGGTGCAACGCCCCCGGATCGGGGGCCACGGCGGCGAGCAGCGCGCCGTGCGGACCGGGGTCGGAGTAGCGGCTGTGGGTGGCGTAGTCGGCGAGCTCGGGCATGCGGTCAGCCTGCAGCCTGCCCCAGGGGCAGGGTCAAGCGACCGGTCGGGCCACGTGCGCGACCACACCCTCGTCGGACCACGGCACGGGGTAGATCTCGCGCTCAGGACCGCCCTGCGCGCGCCCGCCCGACACGAACCACGTCTCCAGCGCGACGTAGGCGCCGATGATCTCGGGGTACCGGCAGTCGGCCGCGGTGACCGGGACGTACGCCAGGGTCTGCGCGGGCTCCTGCCGCAACGTGATGGCACCGGCGGGCGCGATCGCACCCTCGTACGGCACGCACGTCTCGATGGGTCCGTCCCCGTCGAAGCCCACGGCCCCGTGGAACAGCACCCAGAACTCCGTGCCGTACTCGGCACCCGCGGCGTCGAGGAACGCGCGGATCTCCAGGACGTCCGACGCGAACGACGCCACCAGGTCCTCCTGCAGCACGTGGTGCCGGACCGACGCCACCGTCCGCGCGGCCACCGGCTCCACCACGACGTCGTCCACCCCGAACCGGCCCGTCTGCGCGTACCCGGCCGGCTCCCCGAGCGCGTGCAGCACCAGGTCCAGCGCCGGGCCACGCTCGGTGAGGTCCCGCTGCCGCCCGTCCCACCAGGACCGGATCGCGGCAGCCTGCCCGCTGCTCGTCGTCGCGAGCACGTCGGCGACCGTCCCGAGCGGCATCTCGAGCCGCCGGAGCAGCGCGATGGTGTGCGCCCGCTCCAGCTGGCCGAGGTCGTAGTACCGGTACCCGCTGCCAGGATCCACGCGGACGGGCTCGAGCAACCCGCGGGCGTCGTAGAGCCGCAGCGCCTTGAGCGACAGCCCGGACCGGCGCGCGAGCTCCCCGATCGTCACCTCGCCGTCGGCGGCCACGGCCCGAGGATAGCGACGGCCCCCGCCGCCGGAGCAGAGGGGGCCGTCGCCGGGACGATCAGTTGCTGGTGCCGACGATGTCGACGACGAAGACCAGCGTGTCGCCACCCTTGATCCCGGCCTGCGGGGCGCCGCGGTCGCCGTAGCCCAGGTGCGACGGGATCGACAGCAGCACGCGGGAGCCCACCTGCTGGCCGACGAGGCCCTCGTCCCAGCCGCCGATGACGGCGCCGACGCCGATCGGGAAGCTGATCGAGGAGCCGCGGTCGTACGAGTTGTCGAACACCCGCCCGTTCCAGCTCTGTCCGAGGTAGTGGACCTCGAGGTCGTCGCCAGCCTCGACCAGGGCGCCGTCGCCGCGGGAGAGGACAACCACCTCGAGCTCCTGCGACGCAGGCGCGTCCGGGAACGTGAGGGTCGGCTTCTGGCCGAAGGATCCCGATGCCTCGGGCAGCGCTGCGGACATGACGTACTCCTTCAGTGGATGACAGTGCGCGACCATCTTGCCAACCCGGACCGACACCCGCCGAACCGGCCCCGGCGCCCACCGCCGACCGGCGCGCCCCGCGCGTGCCCGCGTGCCCGTCACGCCGAGCGCCTCCCCTCGTCCCCGATCGCCGTCGTCGGTCCCCGAACGCTCCCGCCGGTCGCCGAGCGCCGTCGCGGGTCACCGAGCGCTCTCGCCGGTCACCGAGCGCCGTCGCCGGTCACCGAGCGCTCTCGCCGGTCACCGAGCGCTGTCGTGCGGCGACCGCGCTCGGTGACGGAGGCCCGCATCTGGCGACGCCCGGCCGCGCTCGGGTACCGAACGCGCGGTCGTCTGCGGGACGCCGTCGTCGGTCGCCGAGCGCCGCTGTCGGTCGCCGAGCGCTGTCTTCGGCCGCCGAGCGCCGTCGTCGGTCCCCGAACGCTCTCGCGGGCGCCCGGCGCCGGGCGCCGGGCGCCGTCGTCAGTCGCCGAGCGCTCTCGCCGGCACCGAGCGCCGTCGTCAGTCGCCGAGCGCTCTCGCCGGCGCCGAGCGCCGGCGTCGGTCGCCGAGCGCGGGCGTTGGTCGCCGAGCGCGGGCGTTGGTCGCCGAGCGCGGGCG
>NZ_JBFULZ010000164.1:0-9447 GCF_054049635.1 Cellulomonas sp. P5_C6
GCGCGGCGCTGCAGCTCGTCGACCTCGGCCCGGTCGCCGGCCAGCACCTGCTCGCGCTCCGTCAGCCGGCCCTCACGCCGCTCGACGTCGGCCAGCATCGTGCGGGCGTCGTCCTTGATCGAGGCGACGTCGCGCTCCGCGCGGGCACGCTGCACGCCCGCCTCCCGGCGAGCCACCAGCACGAGCACGAGGGCGACGAGACAGGCGCCGAGCAGCCCCACGATGGTCGCGATCGCGCCTGCATCCACGTCGTTCTCCTGGTCCGGCCACGTCCGACGCGCATCGGGGCCGGTGCGCGGTCGGGCCATTCTCCCTCACGCGGACCCACTCCCTGGGACAACGCCACCCCGGCCGGAGTCGGGGGTTCCCGGAGCCGGAAGGTCAGCCGACCGGGTCCGAGCCGTCGTGGCCGTCCACGCCGTCGACCCCCGGGAGCTCCTCGCGCACGAGCCGTGCGACGAGCCCGGGCGAGTACCCCTTGCGGCCGAGCGCGGCGAGGGTCCGGCGGGCGCGCGTCTGCGCATCCAGCCCCGAGGTCGACCGCAGCTTGCGCCGCACGAGGTCCCGGGCGGCGGTCTTCTCGTCGTCCGAGTCCACCTGCTCGAGCGCCTCACCGGCCAGCTCGTCGTCGATCCCCCGACGCCGGAGCTCGACCGCGATCGCCCGTCGGGACAGTCCGCGCTCGGAGTGGCGGGTGCGGACGAGCATCCGCGCGTACTCGGCGTCGTCGATCAGCCCGACCTCGGTGAACCGGTCGAGCACCCGGTGCGCGACGTCCTCGGGGACGTCCTTGCGGGCCATCGCGTCGGCGAGCTGGGACCGGCTGCGCGCCGACGAGGTCAGGAGCCGCAGCGCGATCGCCCGCGCCACGGACTCCTGGTCCGGCTCGGCATCGTGTGCCGCCGAGCCCGTCGGGGGCGGCTCGCTACCGCTCCACCCCCGACGTCGGGTACCACTCGTCATGCCAGGACTCAGAAGTCGACGACAGGAGTCGGGTCGGCCGGCGCGTCGACGCGGGCGCCGATGCCGAGCTTCTCCTTGATCTTCTTGTCGAGCTCGTTGGCCAGGTCCGGGTTGTCCTTGAGGAAGGACCGGGCGTTCTCCTTGCCCTGACCCAGCTGGTCACCCTCGTACGTGTACCAGGCGCCCGACTTGCGCACGAAGCCGTGCTCCACGCCCATGTCGATCAGGCTGCCCTCGCGCGAGATGCCGACCCCGTAGAGGATGTCGAACTCCGCCTGCTTGAAGGGCGGGGCCATCTTGTTCTTGACGACCTTCACGCGCGTCCGGTTGCCGACCGCCTCGGTGCCCTCCTTGAGGGTCTCGATGCGGCGGATGTCCAGGCGGACCGAGGCGTAGAACTTGAGCGCCTTGCCACCCGTGGTGGTCTCCGGCGAGCCGAAGAACACGCCGATCTTCTCGCGCAGCTGGTTGATGAAGATCGCCGTGGTGCCGGACTGGTTGAGCGCACCGGTGATCTTGCGCAGCGCCTGCGACATGAGGCGGGCCTGGAGGCCGACGTGACTGTCGCCCATCTCGCCCTCGATCTCCGCCTTGGGCACCAGCGCGGCGACCGAGTCGATGACGACGACGTCGATCGCGCCGGAGCGGATCAGCATGTCCATGATCTCGAGCGCCTGCTCACCGGTGTCCGGCTGCGAGACGAGCAGCGCGTCGGTGTCGACGCCCAGCTTCTTGGCGTACTCCGGGTCCAGCGCGTGCTCGGCGTCGATGAAGGCGGCGATGCCGCCGGCCCGCTGGGCGTTGGCCACGGCGTGCAGAGCGACGGTCGTCTTGCCCGAGGACTCCGGGCCGTAGATCTCCACGACGCGGCCGCGGGGCAGCCCGCCGATGCCGAGCGCGACGTCCAGCGCGATGGAGCCGGTGGGGATGACCTCGACGGGGGCACGCCCGTCGTCGCCGAGGCGCATGATCGACCCCTTGCCGAACTGGCGGTCGATCTGGCTGAGTGCGGCCTCGAGGGCCTTGGCACGATCCTGGGGTGCGGGCATGTCCGACCTCGTCTGTCTCGAGCAGCGGTTCGCTGCGGTACGGGGGCTGGTCTCGTCGCGAGTGACGCTATGTCCGACCACCGACATCCCGACCGGGCCACCCTCGACCCCGTGGATCCGACGTCCGCCGGAAGGGGCTGTGGGAGGCTCGGTCGCTCACCCGCAGAACCACACTAGCCGAACAGATGTTCGATGCGTGCGACACGCCGTCAGCGTGTCGCGGACACCTCGATCTGCTCCCCGGGCATCACCACGTGCACCTGCAGGTCGGGAGCGACGCGTGCCGCGGCCGCGGCGAAGGCCGGTCCCGCGCGGTCCATCCAGCCCGGCGGCAGGCGTCGCGACACGGGTGCGTGCAGCGTCCCCCAGTGCACCGGGATCGCCGCACGGGCGCCGACCGCCACGCAGGCCCGCACGGCCTGCGTGGGGTCCATGTGCCCGCCCGACAGGCGCGGGCCCCAGCCGCCGACCGGCACCAGCGCGAGGTCGATCGGCCCGCCCGCGAGCGCGGGGACGTCGGCCATCGCCGCGAACGGTGCGGTGTCCCCCGCGAACCAGATGCGGACGTCGTCGGTCGCCACGACGAAGCCGTGCGTCGAGTTGGGCCGGTGCGGCATCGGCCGGTCCACGTGGATCGCCGGCACCAGGCGGACCCGCAGCGAGGAGCCCGGGACCGTGTACCACTCGATGTCCGTCAGCCCCAGCGCCCCGGAGATGCCGCGACCCCGCAGCCATCGCGCGTTCGCCGGCGCGCTGAGCACCGGGACGTCGTCGAGCAGGCGCAGCGAGCCGAGCTCCGCGTGGTCGTGGTGCAGGTGGGAGATCAGGACGGCATCGGTCCCCTCCCAGTCGGCCGGCTGGGGGGCCGCCCCGCGACGACGCAGCAGTCCCGCGTGCCGCCGCAGCAGCGGGTCGGTGAGCACCCGCACCCCGTCCAGGTCGAGCACCGTGCTCGCGTGACCCAGCCAGCGGACCAGCAGGGTCACGGGCGCAGACCGGCGGCGTCCGCCCAGCGGACCAGCTGCTCGTGGACGGCCTCCGCGCCGACCAGGATCTCGTCGTCGCCGACCGGCTCGCGCAGCTCGTCGGCCATCTGCCAGGCCGTCGGGTGCAGCAGGAAGGCGTGGTTCTGGGCGCCGCCGATGCCGCCGTGCGAGCCGACCTGCCCCTCGAAGGCGTGCACGTGCCCGCGGTCGGTCACGGTCGAGATCAGGAGCAGGTCCCCGGTGTGCGGCAGCCGGGCCGCGCGCACGAGGTCGGCGCGACCGCGCGGGCCGTACGGCGCCAGCGGGTCCTCGCCCTCGGGCTCGGCGCCCGGCTGCTCCAGCAGCACCAGCCCGCGGGGGCCGATCGCGACGAGCCCGCGTGCCTCGGTGTCGACGACGACGACGCCGACCCCCGACCGCTCGGCGAGCCCGGTGACCAGGCCGGGCCAGCGCGCCTGGAAGTCCTCGAGCGTCAGCCGGTGCGGCACCTGCGGGAACCACACGAGACCGAGGTTCCCGGAGCCGACGGTGACCACGTCGGGCAGGTCGTCGCCACCCGCCGGCTGCTTCGGGCGACCCTGGTCGGGGCCGAGGACGGTCGAGCCGCGGGACAGGTTCAGGGCGCTGTTGACGAGGGCGTTGAGCAGGCCCCAGTCCTCGCCGGTGTCGCTCTCGACACCGTCCGCGGCGGGCTCCGCCATGAGCGCGCGCACCGACTCGAGCAGCGTCTCCCCCCCGAGCTGCTGGTACGTGGCACCCAGCGCCTGGCCGTGGTCGGAGAGCACGACGATCTGGTAGTCGCGCGGCGCGACCGCCACCACGCGCTCCAGCGTGCCCAGCACCCGGTCGAGGCCCTCGAGCGACCGCAGGGACTCCGGCCGCGTGGGTCCGGCGTGGTGCGCGATCTCGTCGTAGTCCACGAGGTCGACGTAGATGGTCGGGGCGCCGCGCAGCAGCGCCTCGGCGACCAGCGAGGTGTTCAGGTCGCGCAGGAGCACGTTGGTGATCCCCCGCAGCACGACATACCAGCCGGCGCGCGAGATGCGCGGCTCGACCTCGCGCACCCGCTGGCGGTGGGCCTGGTAGAGCTCTTTGAACATCTCGCCCACCGACAGGCTCAGCGCGCGGGCGAGGACGAAGGGGCTGGCGAAGAAGCGCACGTAGGCCGGACCGGGACCGAGTCCACCGTCAGGACCCTTGGTGCGCGACCGGCTCATCACCACGAAGGCGGTCTCGGCGTCGCCCGAGAACATGGTGGACACGGCCGTCCCGCCGCCGGCGAGGAGCCCCTTGCCGGTGGTGAGTCGCTGCTCCACGAGGGCGGCGTCCTCCGGGTGGTTGGTGACGACGAGCCGGCCGAGGTCCCGGTCCCACCAGCGGAACGCCGGGATCTGCGACGAGTCGCCGTGCAGCAGCCCCGCCTGGCTCGCGGGGGTGGTCGACGGGATCCGGGCCCACCAGCCCTCGAGCGAGTGGCTGCCCGTGCTGATCCAGCGCTCGACGTTGGGCGCCAGCCCGGCCTCGATGGCCTCTCGCAGGACGGGCTCGGCCACCCCGTCGAGCTGCACGACGAGCATCCCGGCAGGGCGTGGCTCGCCCGCCGWCGGCGCCCGGACGCCCTCACGGCGGGCCTGCCGACGCGCGCGCCGCACGAGGTCGGACACGACGTAGTCGCTGTTGCTCGCGCCGATCGCCCATCGGCCGATCGCCATGACGATCGCGGTCAGCAGGAGCACGCCGAGCACGGACCACAGGTTGTCGACGTCGATGCCGGGGACCAGCGAGAGCGCTGCCCAGAGCACGGCGACCTGCGCGAGCAGGCCGAGACCCAGGGCCAGCGCGGCACTGCCCCGGCGGGCGAGGAAGCGCAGCGGCGCGCGGAGCAGCAGGTCGCCCACCGCGACGACGGCGGCCGCGAGCACGACCGCCCACGGGTCGTCGGCGCGGACGCCGTCGATCAGCCACACGGCGACAGCGAGGCCCAGGGTGGTCGTGACGAGCGTGAGCACGGCCTCCCCGATGTCGCGCAGGGTGGGGACCCAGGTGGGGGTGCGGGTGCCGGTCGACGTCATCAGGGGTCTCTCCTAGGCCCGCGGGGGCGCCGGACGGCGGGCGTCGGCCCCCCAGCGTGCGTTCTCGGGGATCTCGAGCTCGTCGCACAGGGCGTGCCACACCGTGCGCGGCTCGACGTTGTCGTCGAGCGCCTGGATCGCGGTGCGCTGGTCGAGCCCCCGCAGCACGAGCTCACGCGTGAGCTCCCGGCCGTGCGCGTTGCCGAGCACCTCGTCCACCAGCTGCCAGAACTCTCGAAGCCTCACGGGGACACACTGCCACCCCTCGGGGTGCGCAGGTGTCGGTGGTGGCCGACAGAATGGCCCGGTGGTGCTGAGGAGCTTCTCCGAGCCGACCCGGACGTGGTTCACGGGTGCGTTCGCCGAGCCCACGGCCGCCCAGCTGGGCGCGTGGTCCGCGGTCGCCGGCGGCGACCACGCGCTCGTCGTCGCCCCCAYGGGGTCCGGCAAGACGCTCGCGGCGTTCCTGTGGGCGCTCGACGGGCTGCTGACGGGGCAGGCTCCCGACGACCCGGTCGAGCGCTGCCGCGTCGTCTACGTCTCCCCGCTGAAGGCCCTGGCGACGGACGTCGAACGGAACCTGCGCTCCCCGCTGGTCGGCATCCGGCAGGCCGCCACACGTCTGGGGCTGACCCTGCCGGACGTGAGCGTCGGGATCCGCACCGGCGACACCCCCCCGAACGAGCGACGGGCCTTCGCGACGAAGCCCCCGGACATCCTCATCACCACGCCCGAGTCGCTGTACCTCGTGCTGACGTCGGGCGCCCGCGCGGGTCTCGCGGGCGTGCGCACGGTGATCATCGACGAGATCCACGCCGTCGCCGGGACCAAGCGCGGCGCGCACCTGGCCCTCTCGCTCGAACGCCTCGACGCGATGCTCGACCACCCCGGGGGCCCGGGTCCGGCGCAGCGGATCGGGCTGTCGGCCACCGTGCGGCCGGTCGAGGCCGTCGCGGAGTTCCTCGGGGGCAACCGCTCACGCGAGGACCGGGGGCGGTCGGTCGTCGTCGTGCAGCCCCCGTCGACCAAGAAGATCGTGGTCGACGTCGTGGTCCCGGTCCCGGACCTGTCCGACCTGCGCAGCGCGGGGCCGGTCGAGGAGGACCTCACGGGCGCGGCCGCCGGCGAGCTCCCGCGCCCGTCCATCTGGCCGCACGTCGAGGAGCGGGTGGTCGACCTCGTCGCGCAGCACCGCTCCACGCTCGTCTTCACCAACTCGCGCCGGGGTGCCGAGCGGCTCACCGCCCGCATGAACGAGGTGTGGGCCGACCGGTCCGGGGCGGACGTGCCCGATCCCGCCACGTTCCGCGCCGCCGCCGTGCCGGGGCAGTCGGGCACCGCCGTCGGCGTCGACACCCGGGAGGCGGCGACCATCCTGGCGCGCGCGCACCACGGGTCGATGAGCCGCGCGGAGCGCACCCGCACCGAGTCCGAGCTCAAGGCCGGTCTGCTGCCCGCGGTGGTCGCGACCAGCTCGCTGGAGCTCGGGATCGACATGGGCGCCATCGACCTCGTGGTGCAGGTCGGCTCGCCCCCGTCGGTCGCCAGCGGGCTCCAGCGCGTCGGCCGTGCCGGGCACCAGGTGGGTGCCGTGTCGCGCGGGATCGTGTTCCCGACGTTCCGCGGCGAGCTCGTGCCCGCGGCGGTGACCGCGCAGCGCATGCGGGACGGGGAGCTCGAGGCCCTGCGGATCCCGCACAACCCGCTCGACGTGCTCGCGCAGCAGATCGTCGCGATGGTCGCGGTGGAGGACTGGTCGCTCGACGACCTGTCGGCCGTCGTGCGCCGGGCGTCGCCGTTCTCCGGGCTGGGCGAGGCGACGTTGCGCGCGGTGCTCGACATGCTCGCGGGTCGGTACCCGAGCGAGGAGTTCGCGGAGCTGCGCCCCCGGCTCGTGTGGGACCGCGTGCGCGACGTGCTCAGCGGCCGGCCGGGGGCTCTGCGCCTGGCGGTGACCAGCGGCGGGACCATCCCGGACCGGGGCATGTACGGCGTCTTCCTGGCGAGCAGCGCGACCACGAGCGACGTGCCCGTCGACGCCGAGCGTGCCGGCGGCGCGGTCCGCGGCGGCAAGCGGGTGGGCGAGCTCGACGAGGAGATGGTCTACGAGTCGCGCGTCGGCGACATGTTCACGCTGGGCTCCAGCACCTGGCGGATCGACGACATCACGCCCGACCGCGTGCTCGTCACGCCCGCTCCCGGCGTGCCCGGGCGGCTGCCGTTCTGGAAGGGCGACGCCCCCGGTCGCCCGGCCGAGCTGGGGCAGGCGATGGGCGCGTGGGTGCGGGAGCTGGGCACGCTGAGCCCCGAGGGCGCCCGCGCGCGGATCGAGGGCGCGGGCCTGGACCCGTGGGCCGCGGACAACCTGCTGACCTACCTGACCGAGCAGCGCGAGGCCACCGGCGAGGTCCCGTCCGACGCGGTCCTGGTGGTCGAGCGGTTCCGCGACGAGCTCGGCGACTGGCGGGTCGTCGTGCACTCGCCGTACGGCGCGCGGGTGCACGCCCCCTGGGCGATCGTCATCGGCGCACGCCTGCGCGAGCGGTACGGGGTCGACGCCGCGGCCATGCACTCGAACGACGGCATCGTGCTGCGCCTGCCCGACATGCTGGACGCGGGCGGCGACCTCGGGTTCGGCGTGGACGACCCGTGGGCGGACTCGACCGGCCCGGCGATCGACATGGCGGACCTGCTGATCGAGCCGGACGAGGTGCTGGACGCGGTCCGGGCCGAGCTCGGCTCGTCGGCGATGTTCGGGGCGAGGTTCCGCGAGGCGGCCGGCCGCGCGCTGCTGCTCCCCCGCCGCCGCCCGGACCGCCGCCAGCCGCTGTGGCAGCAACGCCAGCGGTCGGCCCAGCTGCTCGCGGTGGCCTCGGAGTACCCGGACTTCCCGATCCTGCTGGAGGCCGTTCGCGAGTGCCTGCAGGACGACTTCGACACCGACGCGCTCACCACGCTCATGCGGGACGTCGCGGCCCGGCGGATCCGGGTGGTCGAGGTCACCACGACGCAGCCGTCGCCGTTCGCCCAGTCCCTGCTCTTCGGCTACACCGCGCAGTTCCTCTACGACGGCGACGCCCCGCTGGCCGAGCGCCGCGCGGCCGCCCTGACCCTCGACCCCACGCTGCTCGCCGAGCTCCTCGGCCAGGGCGGCGAGTCCCAGCTGGCCGACCTGCTGGACCCCGACGCCGTGCTGCGGACCGAGGCCGAGCTGAGCGGCCGGGCGCCCGATCGCCAGGCCGGCACGCTCGAGCAGCTCGCCGATGCCGTCCGCCGCCACGGGCCGCTCACCGCCTCCGAGCTGGCCGAGCGCACGAAGGCCGAGGTGCGCGACCAGGTGCCGGCGTGGCTGACGGAGCTCGAGGGCGCCCGCCGGTTGATCCGGGTGCGCCTCGGCAGCGTCGCCCCGGAGCGCGCCGAGCAGTGGGCCGCGGTCGAGGACGCCGGCCGGCTGCGCGATGCGCTGGGTGTCGCGCTGCCCGTGGGCGTTCCCGAGGTGTTCACCGAGGTCGTGCCCGACCCGATCGGCGACCTGCTGCGCCGGCACGCCCGCACGCACGGGCCCTTCACGGCTGCGCAGGCCGCCGCCCGGTTCGGCTGGGGGGTCGCCGTGGTGACCGAGACGCTGCGCCGCCTGGACGGCCTCGGGGTGCTGGTCCAGGGTCGGCTGCGCCCGGACGTGCTGGGCGGGACCGGCGACGAGTTCTGCGACGCCGACGTGCTGCGGACGCTGCGCCGCCGCTCGCTCGCCGCGCTGCGGGCCGAGGTCGAGCCGGTCGCCCCGCAGGCGCTCGGGGTCTTCCTGCCCCGCTGGCAGGGCGTCCAGCCGGTCGGCCGGTCTGGCCGCAGCTCGGCGACGGGGTCGCTGCGGGGCGTCGACGGGGTCGCCCGGGTGGTCGAGCAGCTGGCCGGCGCGGTCCTGCCTGCGTCGGCGCTCGAGACCCACGTGYTGCCCGCGCGCGTGACCGACTACGACCCGGCGATGCTCGACCAGCTGACGGCGGCGGGCGAGGTGGTGTGGGCCGGCCACGGGTCGCTCGCCGGGCACGACGGCCTGATCTCGCTGCACCCGGCGGGCGTCGCCGACCTCACGCTCCCCCCGGTCGCGCCGGCCCCAGACGGGGCACTGCACGCCGCGATCCTCGACGCCCTCGGCGGCGGAGGAGCGTGGTTCCTCGGCGCGCTGGCCGAGCGGGTCCGACAGCTGCGACCCGACGAGGCCTCGCCCAGCCAGGCGGACGTGGCCGCGGCGGTGTGGGACCTGGTCTGGACCGGCCACGTGACCAACGACGGCCTCGCACCGCTGCGCGCGTGGCTGGGCGAGGCCTCGTCGGGTCGCAGCTGTCGGACCCGCTCGGCCAGCGCGCCGAGGAACCA
>NZ_JBFULZ010000165.1:0-9370 GCF_054049635.1 Cellulomonas sp. P5_C6
CCCGTAGGCCACGCCCTCGTCGCGCAGCACGTCGTTCTCGTCGACGATCAGGAACGCCTCCGGCAGGCCCGCCAGCTCCTCGAGCGTGGCGCGCAGTGGTGACGCCGTGATCTGCGAGCGCACCTCGTGGTCCGGCGCGTAGGCGTCCCAGAACCACGCCATGGCCTTCGCGGTGAGGTACGGCCCGTCGGCGAACTCGCGGTAGCTGTCCGTGTCCTGCGCGGCGTCGGTGACGGGGTAGTACATCGACTGGTGGACGAAGGTGACGTCCCCACGCTGCTTGGCCAGGAGGGTCAGCGCCGCGGTCATGTTCCCGCCGACGGAGTCGCCCGCGACGGCGATCCGGTCCGGGTCGAGGCCCTCGGACGGACCGTGGCGGGTGATCCACTGCGCTGTGGCGTACGCCTGCTCGATCGCGACCGGGTAGCGCGCCTCGGGGGAGCGGTCGTACTCGACGAACACGACGGCGGCGCCGACGCCCACGGCGAGCTCGCGGACGAGACGGTCGTGCGTGCCGGCGTTCCCCAGGACCCAGCCGCCGCCGTGGACGTACAGGATCGCGGGCAGGAATGCGGGTGCACCGATCGGCTTGACGATCCGCACCCGGACGTCGCCGACCTCGGCGGGCACGTCGATCCACCGGTCGTAGACGGGCGCCTTCTCCACGGCCGCTGCCTGGACGTCGTCGAGGACCTTGCGGGCTCCGTCGGGCCCCAGCTCGTAGAGGAACGGAGGCGTCGAGGTGGCGTCGGCGAACGCCTGCGCCGCGGGTTCGAGGATGGGTGTGCTCATGGTGGTCGTCCTTCTGCTCGAGTGGTGATGACCCGACCTGCGAGGCGGTGGGTCTGCAGGACCGACCGAGCTGATGCCGACGCTGTGACATCTGGGCACCGAGGGTGGCCAGGGTCACGTCGCCGGTCGAGCCATGCGCATGGGAGCCGGCATGCCGAGTCCCGAGTCCTTCCCCTGAGGGAGAGGACCCGGGACTCGGTTCCGGCGGCGGGTGGGACCAGTCGCGTTCTGCTTGATGCGTACCCCCGAGGGAGCCATCTGAAACCCGGTGCTCCCGCTCCTACGTCGCGACTCGACCGGAGAGCCGAGGCACGTGCGATGCCTCGCTGTTCACGTCACGGATGACCGAGGTGCACAGGTCCGTGTGACACCAGGCCCCGGGGTGCGTCGAGGTGTTCGGCCTGGCTCGGTCGCTCTAGGCTCGTCGGTGCTGCACCGGTTCGGCAGGAAGATGCGCATGCCACGCCAGTCCCGAAAGCCGTCCCTCCCGTGAGCGCGGGCGAGATCGCGCGCACGTCACGCGTCCGCGCGATGCCGCTCCTCGGCCGGGACCGCGTGCTGGCGCCGCTCCTGACGCTCGTGGCGCGTGCGCGCGAGGGCCACAGCGGAGCGCTGGTCGTCGCCGGGGGCGCGGGCATCGGCAAGACCGCCGTCCTCGATCGCGTCGAGGCCCTGGCCGGGCCGAACGTTCGTGTCGAGCGGATGGCCGCCTCCGAGAACGAGATCGACCTCGCCTACGCCGGCCTGCAGCTGCTGTGCGGGCGCATGATGCCGGCAGCGGCACGGCTCCCGGTCGCGCAGCGCGAGGCTCTGGAGATGGCGTTCGGTCTGCGCGCCGCCAGTGCGCCGCACCCGTTCGTCGTCGGGTTGGCGGTCCTCGGCCTMCTCACCGCGACCGCGGCCGAACAGCCGCTCCTGTGCATCGTCGACGACGCGCAGTGGCTCGACGAGGCGTCGGCGCGTGCCGTCGCCTTCGCGGCCCGCCGGCTCGACGCCGAGGGGATCGCGATCGTGGTGGCGATGCGGCAGGTGGACGAGCACTTCTCCGACCTCCCGCAGCTCGTCGTCGAGGGCCTCGGCGACCAGGACGCACGAGAGCTGCTCCGGCTGTCGCTTCCCGGCGCCATCGACGATCGAGTCCGTGACCAGCTGATCACGGAGTCCCGCGGGAACCCGTTGGCGCTGCGGGAGCTACCACGAGGTCTCAGCCCGACCGAGCTGGCCGGCGGGTTCGCGCTGGCCAGCGCCCTGCCGATCGAGCGCCGCATCGAGCAGAGCCTGCTCGCCCAGCTMGAGCCGCTGTCCGAGCAGACCCGGATGCTGCTCCTGCTCGCGTCGGCGGACCCGACGGGCGACGCCGGTCTGCTGTGGCGCGCGAGCACGCAGCTGGGGCTGGGCCCGGAGCACCTGGATCTCGCCGCGCAAGCCGATGCCCTGGTGGTCGGGACGCGGGTCGAGTTCCGTCATCCGTTGATCCGCTCGACGGTCTACCGTGCTGCGTCGGCGGACGACAGGCGAGCCGTCCACGCAGCGCTCGCCGACGCCACGGACGCCGATCGGGACCCGGACCGGCGTGCCTGGCACCGGGCGAGCGCGACCACCGGGCCGGATGACGACGTGGCGGCTGACCTCGAGATGGTGGCCGAACGTGCACGCACGCGCGGCGGGGTGGCGGCGGCCGCGGCGTTCCTCGAGCGCGCGGCAGAGCTGTCGGTCGCGCCTGCGAGGCGGGCCGAACGGCTCATCGCGGCGGCGGGGGCCAAGCTCGATGCCGGGGCGCCGGAGACCGCCCTGCGACTGTTGGACAGCGTGCGGGACCAGCCGCTGACGCCTCTGCAGGAGGCGCTGGTCGGTCGCCTGCGTGCGCGGGCCGGATACGCGCTGCGGCGCGATCGCAGCGCCCCGAGGCAGCTGCTCGCCGCGGCGCAGATGCTCGAGCCGCACGACCGGGACCTGGCGCGCGTCACCTACATGGAGGCCTTGTCCGCCGCCCTGTACGCCGGCCGCCTGGGCGAACCGGGAGCGGTTGCCGAGGTTGCGGAGGCCATCCTCCACGCCACCGAGCACGACGACTCCGACCGCGCGCAGGACCTGATCCTGCGCGGCCAGGCACTGCTCTCCGCCGCCGGCCAGGAGGCTGCGCTCCCGACCGTGCGCCGCGCGGTCCGTGCCTTCGTCGAGCAACCCCCGCAGGCGTTCGAGCTGCACTGGATGTGGTTCGGGGGCCGCGCCGCGCAGGACCTCTGGGACGCCGAAGGTCTCCGCACCCTCGCTCACCGGCAGGTCGAGCTGGCCCGTGCCGGCGGGGTCCTCACCGTGCTGCCGATGGCCCTCAGCCTCCTGATGGTGGCGCGGACTTTCGACGGGCACCTGGACGAGGCCGAAGCCATCTGCGACGAGATCGATGCCATCTTGTCCGTCACCGGTCAGCCGCTGCCGAAGTTCGGGCGGATCTTCGTCCCGGCATACCGCGGGCAGGTGGAGGAGGTCGAGCGACGCGCGAAGGAGCTGCGGGTCGACGCGAACACGCGTGGCGAGGGATACGCGCTCACCGTCGCGAACCTGGCCGAAGCGCTGGTCTACAACGGCGCCGGGCGCTACCGCGACGCGCTGGCGTCGGCACTCGGCGAGATGCCGTACACGCACGAGCTCGGTCACGCGATGCGCACCTTGCTCGAGGTCGTCGAGGCGGCGACGCGCACCGACGAACGCGTCGTCGCAGAAGAGGCGGTCGAGAGGCTGGCGAGCGTGACACGGCCCGTCGGCGACAGCGACTGGGCGCTCGCCTTCATGGCGATGGCCCAGGCGCAGCTGCGGGAAGGTGCGAGGGCCGAGGAGCTCTACCGGGAGGCGATCGAGCGCTTCCAGCGGATACGGGTCCCGATGCTCGTGGCGCGCAGCCAGCTCCTGTACGGGGAGATGCTGCGACGCGCCAACCGGCGGATCGACGCGCGCGTTCAGCTGCGTGCCGCCTACGACGGGCTGGTCGCCCTGGGGATGAGCGGCTTCGCTGACCGAGCGCTCCAGGAGCTGAGGGCGACCGGCGAGACCGTGCGCGGGCGCGCGGCGGACCTGGTGAACCCGCTCACCGACCAGGAGCTCGCCGTCGCGCGGCTCGCGCGCGACGGGCTCACCAACCGCGAGATCGCAGCGCGACTGTTCCTCAGCGCCCACACCGCGGACTACCACCTGCGCAAGGTGTTCGTGAAGCTCGACATCCGGTCACGTTCCGAGCTCAAGGACGCGATGGCCGACGACGGCACTCACGGCGTGTCCTAGGCGATCAGTCTCGTCGTCGCGCCGGTGGCCGCATCCGCAGCGAGGAGCTGCTCGAGATCGAGGAGGTCGCCCGAGCGAGCGGCCGTGACGAACGCGCGCACCAGGCGGCGGTGCACGTCCGCGTTCACCGACCTCGGCGGAGTTGTGTGCAGACGCCCTTGTGCTCGACTGACCAGCTGTCGCACGTTGGCGACGTGGAGACCCAACAGGTCGGCGATCGTCCGGTACGGGTAGTCGAAGCACCTGCGCAGGACGAACGCCGCTCGCTCGGTGGGGTTCAGGTGCTCGAGAAGTACACGGATCGCCCGCTCCACTCCGTCGGCTCGTTCGGCCGCCTCGAGCGGCTCCGACTGCGGGTCGACCAGGGTGCCGGCAAGGTCGTCCAGCCACGCGCTCGCGGCGGCCTCGTGCCTGACCCTGGCCGACTGCAGGACGTTGATCGCCACCCGCGTCGTGGCGGTGGTCAGGAACGCCGCGGGGTTCCGGACCTGCTCCCGGTCGACGCGCTGCCAGCGGATCCACACGTCCTGGACGACGTCCTCCGCGTCACTGGCGTTGTTCACGATCCGGTGAGCGATCCCGACCAGGCGATGCCGCTGCGAGACCAGGACTGCGGCTGCGTCGCGGAGTCCAGGATCTGCCGTCGTCGTCGGGGTCATGTCAGGCCGCCTTCTGCTCGTCGATCGGGCGTCCCATGCCGCCCACAAGCACCGTCGTCCTCGACGTCACGCCGTCGCGTCCCTGGCCCACGTGGTCGACCACGTAGTGCCGGACTACGAACGCGCGCGAGGCCCGCACTCACGCGGACGTGCCGAAGGCCCCTGCGCGGGGACGCGCAAGGGCCTTCGGTCGTGTGTGCCGCCGGCTCTCAGCCCGTGGGCTGCACGACCGTCTCGCTCCAGCCGTAGAACGGCGTGCGGTCGCCGGAGTCCCAGCGATCCCGCAGACCCGGTGCTGTGAGGTCCCAGTCGGGGCGGATCTCCCGGGTCACCTCGCGCAGGTCGTGCCACAGGTCGACGGTCGAGGGCCGGCCCCAGAACCAATAGCCGTTGTAGAGGGAGTGCACGACGAGCCCAGGCTTGAGCACGAGGGTGTGCGGGATCATCGGGTCGTCCGCGAGGTCGGTGTACTCCTGGATGTCGAGGTCGCGCTGCACCGTCCGTCCAGGGTCGGAGAGGAACGGCCACCGCGCACCCACCGCGTCGCGGAACTCCTGCGCACCGCGAGGAGTGTCCGGTGTGATGGTCGCGACGCGGGTGTACGCCACCGCGATCTTGGGATAGAACGCAGCGAGGTCCAGGTGCTGCTGGTGCTCCTTGGGACAGTAGGCGCCGCGCGCCAGCGTGAGGATCATCGGGTCGCCGCCCTGGATCTCGCTGAGCCGGCGCAGGGTGTTCGTGTGATCAGGCAGTTCGTAGTCAGGGAACGTCGCGCCCGGGACGATGTCAGGTCTCATGGTCACTCCATCGGGTGAGCGCCCGGTCTCGGTCACCGGGCGCGGGCTGGACGCCCACGCCGCACGCCGAACTGGCAGCGGCCGTTGCACGAGCACCAGTTCTGCCGGGAGAACGGGTCCTCGTCGCTGGGTGTCTCCCTCACCGACCACCGAGCAACGACGGGTGTGACACGTCGCGGACTTCCGCATCCCAGCGTGCGTCGACCTGAGACAGCTTTCTCCGCCCTACTCTGGGCTCGCGTCGCCGCGCGTCCGTGCGTGGACCCCGAACGACCCGGAGGACCTGATGTCGGTCATCACCCTGGCGGACGGGTGGCGTTGCCGCCGGCCGCTCGGTCCGTTCGAGGCGTTCGAGGGGACCGGGGCGCAGGTCACCGCGGTGCGGCTGCCGCATGACGCGCTGCGCGACGCCGAGCGCTCGGCCGACGTGCCGGCGCGCGGCAGCGCCGCGTACTACCCGGCCGGGGCCTTCACGTACCTGCGGACCGTGGACGTCCCGGCGGGATGGGCGGGGCGGTCGGTGCGGCTGGAGGTGCAGGGCGCGTTCCGTCGCGCGCAGGTCTTCGTCAACGACGAGCTGGCGGGCAACCGGGCCGATGGATATGCGCGGTTCTTCGTGGATCTGACGCCCTACCTGCGGTTCGGCGCCGCGAACGAGGTGCGGATCGAGGTGCGCTCGGGCCAGGACTCGCGCTGGTACTCCGGTGCCGGCCTGCACCGACCCGTCCTTCTGCACGTCGACGACGCGGTCGCGGTCGTGCCCGACGGGGTGCGGGTGACCACCGTGCGGGTCGAGGACGACCAGGCGGTCGTGGAGATCGCCACCACGCTCGCGAACGCGGGCATGACCACGGCGGCCGTCGTGGTGCGGACCGACGTCGCTGACCTCGACGCGGCGGTGGTCGACGCCGACACCGCGCCGGTGACGCTCGCCCCGGGCGAGACGGTGCTGGTGCGCCAGCGGATGCTCGTGCCGGACCCGGCGCTGTGGAGCGTGGATCACCCGGCCCTGTACACCGCGACCGTGCGGGTGGAGGTCCCTGACGCGACCGAGGCGACGGATCCGCGCACGGTGTCGTTCGGCATCCGGACGATCAGCGTGGACGCGCGCAAGGGTCTGCGGATCAACGGTGAACCCGTCCTGCTGCGCGGCGCGTGCCTGCACCACGACAACGGCCCGCTCGGTGCGGCGGCGTTCGGCCGGGCGGAGGAGCGCCGGATCGAGCTGCTGAAGGCGGCCGGGTTCAATGCGATCCGCGGCGCGCACAATCCCGTCTCCGTGGCGATGCTCGATGCGTGCGACCGGCTCGGGATGCTCGTGATGGACGAGGCCTTCGACAGCTGGACCCGCGCCAAGACGACCTACGACTACGCGTTCGAGTTTCCCCAGTGGTGGCGCGAGGACCTCGCCGCGATGGTCGCGAAGGACCTGAACCACCCGAGCGTCATCATGTACTCGCTGGGCAACGAGATCGCCGAGGTCGGCACCCCGCACGGCTCACGGCTGGCCAGGCAGATGGCCGAGCATGTGCGCTCCCTCGACCCGACCCGCCTGATCACCAACGGGGTCAACTCGGTCCTGGCGGTGATGGACGAGCTGCCCGCAGTGATCGAGGCCCAGGGACTGAACGAGGCGATGGCCCAGGACATCGGCGGGGCCATGTCTGCGCTCGCCGCGTCCGAGGCGGTGACGCGCCGGACCGCCGAGTCGCACTCGGTGCTCGACGTGGTCGGGCTGAACTACGGCGAGAGCCGCTACGCGCTGGACGCGAACCTGTTCCCGCACCGGGTGCTCGTCGGCTCGGAGACGTTCTCCACCCAGATCGGCAGGCTCTGGCCGATGGTCCAGGAGCACTCGCACGTGATCGGCGACTTCACCTGGACCGGGTGGGACTATCTCGGAGAGGTCGGCATCGGTTCGACCGCCTACGCCGAGGATCCCGAGGCCGTGCCGGGGCTGGAACGCGAGTACCCGTACCTCACGGCCTGGTGCGGCGACCTCGACCTGACCGGCTGGCGACGCCCGGCGTCGTTCTACCGCGAGATCGTCTTCGGCCTGCGCACCGAGCCGTACATCGCGGTCCGGCGCCCCGAGCACCACGAGCACCACGTCACCATCCAGTCACCCTGGGCGTGGAGCGACAGCGTCTCGTCCTGGACGTGGCCCGGCTACGAGGGCAGCCCGGTCACCGTCGAGGTCTACGCCGACGCCGACCACGTCGAGCTGCAGCTGGACGGCACACCGGTCGCGCGTGCCGAGGTCGGTGCCGAACGCCCCCGGACCGCCGTGCTCGAGACGCGGTACACGCCCGGCGAGCTCGTGGCCKTCGCCCTCCGGGATGGCGCCGAGGTCGGCCGCACCGCACTGCGCACGGCCGGGCCGGTCACCCTCACCGCCTCGGCCGACCGGCTGGTCCTGCGCGACGACGCCGACGACCTCGCCTACCTGGCGATCGAGCTTCGCGACGACGCAGGAGTGCTGGTGACCGGCGCAGACCGCCCGGTCACCGTGCACGTCTCCGGCGCCGGCGAGCTCGCCGGGATGTGCTCCGCCAACCCGCGCACGACCGAACGGTTCGCCGACAGCACCTGGCGGACCTTCGACGGCCGGGCGTTGGCCGTCATCCGACCCACGAGGCAGGGGGAGATCGCCGTGGTCGTCAGTGCCGAGGGCCTCGGCGAGCAGGCGCTCACCTTGTCGGTCCGACCAACCTGATCGGCGATCACAAGGGCGCGCTCAGGCGATGTGCGCGAGGTCGTCGGCGCGCAGGGCGCGTGCGAGCGGTCTGCCGTCGACGAGACGCTCCAGCTCGTCGAGGGCTCCGTCGGTCATGGCCAACGTCTCCGAGCCCAGGGATCCCGCGACGTGCGGCGTGAGCATGACGTTGGGCAGGTCGTAGAGCGGGCTCGACGCGGGCAGGGGCTCGGGGTCGGTGACGTCGAGGATCGCGTGCAGACGTCCGGCGACGCACTCGGCCTCGAGGGCGGCCGTGTCGACGAGGGATCCCCTCGCCGTGTTGATGAGCGTCGCGCCGTCCGGCAGGGCCGCCAGCTCGGGAGCGCCGATGAGGTGGTACGTCTCGGGCAGCTGCGGGGCGTGGATCGACAGGACGTCCAGGCGGGGGAGTGCCTCGGCGAGACCGACCAGCCGCGCGCCGGCCCGTGCGACCTCGTCCGGGTCGGCGTACGGGTCGACCACCAGGCACGTCACGTCGGGGAGCCGGTTCACGGCCAGCCGCACGACCCGACGACCGATCCGGGAGAAGCCGACGACGCCGACGGTCCGGCCGGTGTTGCTCAGCGGTCCGCGGCCCGCCCTGTACGACCAGTCATCCCGGTACCGCCGGGCGTCGGCGGCGAGGAACGGTGCCTTCTTGCCCGCCATCACCATCGCCGCGAGGGTGAACTCGGCGACGGGGTCGGCGTTCAGGTCGGCGCTGCTGGAGACCACGACGCCGCGGTCCCACGCGGCTGGGGCGACGATCCCGCGCACGGTTCCCGCGCAGTGGAGGACAGCGCGCAGGGAGGGCAGGCGGGACAGCTCGGTGTCGCCGACCAGCGGGGTGCCCCAGCCGGTCAGCAGGACCTCGACCTCGGCCAGACTGTCGGCGACGGCGGGGTCGTCGAGCGAGTCGACCCACGTCACCAGCCCGTCGCGGGACAGCCGGCCAAGTCGCGCACGGCGGCGGTCGTCGAACTGCAGCTCCCAGGCGTCACGCGACATCACGACGAGCGTCCTCGGCAGCTCGCGTGTCACCGCGACCACGGCCGCAGGTCGGCGAGGTCGAGCACCGGCTCGGGCCGGTGCACGCCTCGCGGGCGGTAGCCCAGCTGGTCGGAGAC
>NZ_JBFULZ010000166.1:0-9346 GCF_054049635.1 Cellulomonas sp. P5_C6
GGGCGGCTGGGGAGAGGGMCGCGCCGGGGTCGTGCGGGCGGGAGGCGGGAGCTGGCGTCATGGCGCCGATCGTCGGGTCTCGCGGACGCGCCGCGGCGGGCTCGGCGCGATCGTGTGGACGCCCGACGCGGCTCCGGGGGCTGTGGGCGGGCCGCTGGTCGGGACCAGTCCCGGCGATCGGCTAAACTTCTGGTGCGACCGGTCCGTACCGGTCGACTTCGCGCGTCATCCACCCGATCAGGGCACTCGACGGCCATCGTGCCGGCGAGGACCAGGACGGGGTCGATCGCCGCAGCGGTCCGGGCTCCTGCACCAGTGGCAGTCCCCGGAGCGGACGACGACATGACGCCAGGGGCGCCGACCACGCGGTCGGAGCCGACAACCGAGATGCGGGCCTGCAGACGGGTCCGCCTTGACGCGTGCACCCTGCGGTGCGCGCCGGAAGGACGTGCCATGGCCGTCGTGACCATGCGCCAGCTGCTCGAGAGCGGTGTCCACTTCGGGCACCAGACCCGCCGCTGGAACCCCAAGATGAAGCGCTTCATCTTCACCGAGCGCAACGGCATCTACATCGTCGACCTGCAGCAGTCGCTGTCGTACATCGACAACGCCTACGACTTCGTGAGCCAGACCGTCGCGCACGGCGGCACCATCCTCTTCGTCGGCACGAAGAAGCAGGCGCAGGAGCCGGTCGCCGACCAGGCCGCGCGTGTCGGGATGCCGTATGTGAACCAGCGCTGGCTCGGTGGCATGCTCACCAACTTCAGCACGGTGCACAAGCGTCTCCAGCGCCTCAAGGAGCTGGAGCAGATCGACTTCGACGACGTGGCGGGCTCGAACCTCACGAAGAAGGAGCTGCTCGTCCTGCGCCGCGAGAAGGACAAGCTCGCGAAGACGCTGGGCGGCATCCGCGACATGGCCAAGGTTCCCTCGGCCGTGTGGATCGTCGACACGAACAAGGAGCACCTCGCCGTCAACGAGGCGCGCAAGCTCGGCATCCCGGTCGTCGCGATCCTCGACACCAACTGCGACCCGGACGTCGTCGACTACCCGATCCCGGGCAACGACGACGCCATCCGCGCCGTGCAGCTGCTGACCCGCGTCATCGCGGACGCCGCGGCCGACGGTCTGCTGAAGCGTCACTCGGGTCGCACCGCGGCCGCCGAGGGCACCGAGGCCGACGCCGAGCCGCTGGCCGAGTGGGAGCGCGAGCTGCTCGCCGGCGCCGAGGCCGACCTGGCCGCGGAGGCTGTGGCCGAGGAGGTCGTGGCCGAGGCTGTGGCCGAGGAGGTCGTGGCTGAGGTCATCGCCGAGGAGATCGCCGAGGAGGTCGTGGCCGAGGCCGTGGCCGAGGAGATCGCCGAGGAGGCCGTGGCCGAGGTCATCGCCGAGG
This sequence comes from Cellulomonas sp. P5_C6, assembly GCF_054049635.1. Taxonomy (NCBI): domain Bacteria; kingdom Bacillati; phylum Actinomycetota; class Actinomycetes; order Micrococcales; family Cellulomonadaceae; genus Cellulomonas; species Cellulomonas sp. P5_C6. Next base: position 1,394 of record NZ_JBFULZ010000166.1, read on the forward strand.
AGATCGCCGACGAGGCTGCCGCCGAGGGCGACGCCGACTCCAAGTGACCGTGCCGGTGCCGGTGGCCCCCTGACGGGCCACCGGCACCGCAGCACGTCACCGGACCCCCAGGGGTCCCGCACGACACGTCACGACACACGAGGAACGGACACGACTGATGGCGAACTACTCGCTCGCAGACATCAAGGCGCTGCGCGAGAAGACCGGTGCCGGAATGATGGACGTCAAGAAGGCGCTCGAGGAGGCCGAGGGCGACTCCGACAAGGCGCTCGAGCTCATCCGCGTCAAGGGCCTCAAGGGCGTCGGCAAGCGTGAGGGCCGCGCGGCCTCCGACGGCCTCGTCGTCGCTCACGTCGGCCCGACGGCCGACGGCGAGGGCCAGACCGGCGTCCTCGTCGAGATCAACTCGGAGACCGACTTCGTCGCCAAGAGCCCGAACTTCGTGGGCCTCGCGGCGCGCGTCCTCGCGGCCGCCGTCGACTCGCCCGCCCGCGACGCGGACGCGCTGCTGGCCACCGAGGCCGAGGGCTCGACCGTGCAGAACATCGTCGACGAGACGGCCGCCACCCTGGGTGAGCGCGTCGTCGTGCGTCGTCTGGCCCGCCTCGCCGGCGAGCACGTCGAGGTCTACCTGCACAAGGTCAGCAAGGACCTGCCCCCGCAGGTCGGCGTCCTCGTCGCCACCGACGCCGCGGGCGCCGGCGTGGCCCGGGACATCGCGACGCACATCGCGGCGTTCTCGCCCACGTACCTGTCGCGCGAGGAGGTCTCGGCCGACGTCGTCGCCAACGAGCGTCACATCGCCGAGGAGACGGCCCGCAACGAGGGCAAGCCCGAGGCTGCGCTGCCGAAGATCATCGAGGGCCGCCTGAACGGCTTCTTCAAGGAGAACGTCCTGCTCGAGCAGGCGTTCGCCAAGGACAACAAGAAGACGGTCGCCCAGGTCCTCTCCGAGGCCGGCGGCACGCTGACGGGCTTCGTGCGTTACCGCGTGGGAGCCTGACCCCATGTGATCGACGGTGGCCCCGGCCCTACGGGGTCGGGGCCACCGTCGCTACCAGCTCGATCCGGGCGTCCTGACCAGGCCGCGCGGACCACTCTCTTCTGGAGGCGCCGTGACCCAGGACCCGGACTCGACTCGCGGGGCCGTGCCGGAGCGGCGTGTCCTGCTCAAGCTGTCGGGCGAGACGTTCGGCGGCGGTGACGTCGGCCTGGCCGCCGACGTCGTCCAGCGTGTCGCCGCCGAGATCGCGGTGGCCGTCCGGGCGGGCGTGCAGGTGGCGATCGTCGTCGGCGGGGGCAACTTCTTCCGCGGCGCCGAGCTGTCGCAGCGCGGCCTCGACCGTGCGCGTGCCGACTACATGGGCATGCTTGGCACGGTCATGAACTGCCTGGCGCTGCAGGACTTCCTCGAGCAGGCCGGCGTGAGCACGCGCGTGCAGACCGCGATCGCGATGGGCCAGGTGGCCGAGCCGTACATCCCGCTGCGCGCCATCCGGCACCTCGAGAAGGGCCGCGTCGTGATCTTCGGCGCCGGCGCGGGCATGCCGTACTTCTCCACCGACACGGTGAGCGTCCAGCGCGCGCTGGAGACCCACTGCCACGAGGTGCTGATGGGCAAGAACGGCGTCGACGGCGTCTACTCGGCGGACCCGCGCACGGACCCCGACGCGGTGAAGCTGGACCACCTGACCTACACCGACGCGCTGGTCAACGACCTGGGCGTCATGGACGGGTCGGCGCTCAGCCTCTGCCGCGACAACGACGTGCGGATGCGCGTGTTCGGCCTGGAAGAGGCCGGCAACGTCACGCGCGCGCTGCAGGGTGAGAAGATCGGCACGCTGATCACGGCAAGCTGAGCACCACCGCTCGACGACCTGACCATGACGAACCGCACGAAGGAGCTCCGGTGATCGACGAGACCCTCTTCGAGGCTGAAGAGAAGATGGACAAGGCCGTCGAGGTCGCCAAGGAGGACTTCTCGACGATCCGCACGGGCCGCGCCAACGCTGCGATGTTCTCGAAGGTGTTCGTCGACTACTACGGCAGCCCGACCGCGCTGCAGCAGCTGGCGTCGTTCAACGTGACCGAGGCGCGCACCATCCTCGTCTCGCCGTTCGACAAGTCGTCGACCGCAGCCATCGAGAAGGCGCTGCGCGACTCGGACCTCGGGGTGAACCCGACGAACGACGGCAACGTCATCCGCATCGTCCTGCCGGCCCTGACGCAGGAGCGACGCAAGGACTTCGTGAAGCTCGCCCGGAGCAAGGCCGAGGACGCGCGCATCTCGGTGCGCAACGTGCGCCGCCGCGCCAAGGAGGAGCTGGACCGCATCGTGAAGGACGGCGAGGCGGGCGAGGACGAGGTCGGTCGTGCCGAGAAGGAGCTCGAGTCCCTGACGAAGAAGCACGTCGACCTCATCGACCACCTGCTCTCGTCCAAGGAGAGCGAGCTCCTCGAGGTCTGATGAGCCAGACAGCCATCGCCGCCACCCGGACCCCACGCCCCGGTCGCGACCTGCCGGTCGCGATCGTCGTCGGCGTCGCCATGCTCCTGGCGGTGGTCGCCTCCCTGTTCATCCGCAAGGAGGCCTTCGCCGTCGTCGCGGTGCTCGCCGTGTGCGCCGGGCTCTGGGAGCTGGCGCAGGCGTTCACGCGGCGGGCGATCCACCTGCCGCTGCTGCCGCTGCTGGTCGGCGCGATCGGCATCCTGGTGTCGGCGTACACGGCCGGGCCGGAGGCGCTGTTCGTCGCGTTCATGCTGACGGTCGGCGGTGTCGTCGTCTGGCGCGTGCTCGACGGGAGCGGCCAGCCCGCGTTGCGGGACGCCACGGCGGGAGCGTTCGCCGCCGCGTACCTGCCGTTCCTCGGCGGGTTCGTCATGCTCATGCTCGCGGAGCCCGACGGGCCGTCCCGCGTGATGCTCTTCATCCTGCTCTGCGTCGCCAGCGACGTCGGTGGGTACACCGTCGGCGTGCTGCTCGGCCGGCACCCGCTCGCCCCCTCCGTCAGCCCGAAGAAGACATGGGAGGGCCTGGCCGGCTCCGTCGTGCTGGCCTGCGTGGTCGGGGTCGTCGGGGTGCAGGTCGCGTTCGGCGGCGAGCCGCTGGTCGGGGTGTTCCTCGGCGCGGCCACGGTCGTGACGGCCACGCTCGGCGACCTGGCCGAGTCCATGCTCAAGCGCGACCTCGAGCTCAAGGACATGGGCCGGCTCGTGCCGGGACACGGCGGGCTCCTGGACCGGCTCGACTCGCTCGTCCTGACCGCCCCTGCCGTGTACGTCGTCCTCACGGTCCTCCAGCCCGCCTGACCTCTGCTCCTCTGCGCAGCCCGACCTGAGAGGGGGTACCTGCAATGACCGGTACACCCGTCCGCCTCGACCTGTCCTCGCCCAGCCGTGGACCTCGCGGCAAGCCGCCCAAGCACTTCGTCGACCTCACGCCCGAGCAGCGGATCGACGCCGTGACGGAGCTGGGGGAGAAGCCGTTCCGCGCCAAGCAGCTGGCGACCCACTACTTCACGCACCTGACCAACGACCCCGCGCAGATGACGGACCTGCCCAAGGCGACCCGCGACAAGCTGGTCGAGGGGCTCTTCCCGCAGCTGCTCACGGCGCACCGGACGCAGACGGCGGACAAGGGCACCACGGTCAAGACCCTGTGGCACCTGTTCGACGGCGCCAAGGTCGAGTCGGTCCTCATGCGCTACGCCAACCGCACGACCCTGTGCGTGTCCAGCCAGGCGGGCTGCGGCCTGGCCTGCTCGTTCTGCGCGACCGGTCAGCTGGGCCTGACCCGCAACCTGTCGACGGCGGAGATCGTCGAGCAGGTGCGCGCGGCGGCCCGGTCGCTCGCCGACGGTGAGGTCCCCGGCGGGCCGACGCGCCTGAGCAACGTCGTGTTCATGGGCATGGGCGAGCCGCTGGCCAACTACAAGTCGGTCATGGAGACGGTCCGCCGCCTCGTGGCGCCGACGCCGGACGGCCTCGGCATGTCCGCGCGCAACGTGACGGTCTCGACCGTCGGCATGGTGCCGGCCATGGACCGGCTGGCCAAGGAGGGCATCCCGGTCACGCTCGCCCTGTCGCTGCACGCGCCCGACGACGAGCTGCGCAGCGAGCTCGTGCCGGTGAACACGCGGTGGAGCGTCGACGAGGCGCTCGACTCCGCGCACCGCTACTTCGAGGTCACCGGCCGCCGGGTCTCCATCGAGTACGCGCTCATCCGGGACATCAACGACCACGCCTGGCGCGCGGACCTGCTGGGCGAGAAGCTCAACGCCCGCGGCCGCGGCTGGGTGCACTGCAACCCGATCCCGCTGAACCCGACGCCCGGCTCCAAGTGGACGGCGAGCGATCCCCGGGTCGAGCAGGAGTTCGTGGCACGCTTGCGTGCGCACGGGATCCCGACCACGATCCGGGACACCCGCGGCAGTGAGATCGACGGTGCCTGCGGCCAGCTCGCAGCGGAGGAGGACGAGTGAGCGACGGGATGTTCCGGACCGTCTCGGGTCTGAAGCAGGGGTACGACCCGGACGAGGTCGACGACTTCTTCTCGCACGCCCGGTCGGTCTACGAGCAGGGCCCCGCCGGTGGCCTGGCCAGCAAGGACGTGCGCGGCGTCGCGTTCGACATGGTGCGCGGCGGCTACGTCACCGCGGCCGTCGACGCGGCCCTGGACCGGCTCGAGGCGGCGTTCGTGGCGCGGTCGCGGGCGGAGTACATCGCCACCCAGGGCCAGCAGGCGTGGATGGGCCGCCTGAGCGAGCAGGCCCGCACCCTCTACGGGCGGCTCGGCCGTCCGGACGGGGACCGGTTCGCGGCGCCCGACGGCCGGCACCAGGGCTACGAGCCCGCGGACGTCGACGAGCTCTGCCAGCGTCTCGTCGCCTACTTCGACAAGGGCACGCCGCTGTCGGCCGCCGAGGTCCGGTCGGCCACGTTCCGTCGCCGCAAGGGCCGCAACGCGTACGCCGAGGGACCGGTCGACGCGTTCCTCGCGCGCGCGGTCGAGGTGCTGCTCGGCGTCGAGTGAGACGAACGAACGGCCGCGCCCCGGCGACGGGGCGCGGCCGTTCGCGTACCCGAAGGGTCAGCCGTCCTCGCGCTTGAACGTGCGGGTGCCGAACCAGATGCCGAGCGCGGCGAGCACGAGGGTCAGCGCGGAGCCCCACAGCGCGGTCGGGGTGCCGATGTCGCCGGCGAACTGGGCGCGGATGCCCGACACCACGTGCTTGACCGGGTTGAGGTTGGACAGCGTGTTCAGCCACGCCGGCGCGGACGCCGCGGTGATCGGCAGCAGGATGCCGGACAGCAGCAGGAGCGGCAGCGCGATGCCGTTCATGAGCGGGGCGAGGGCGTCCTCGCTCTTGAGGGTGAGCGCGACGGCGTAGGACGCCGAGGCGAACGCGGCGGCGAGCAGCGCGGCCGTGACGATGCCGAGGACGATGCCCCAGAACGGCGCCTCGAGGCCGAACAGGAACGCCACCGACACGAGGACGACGCCCTGCACGGCCACGACGATCACGTCGCGCAGCACGCGGCCGAGCACCAGCGCGGACCGGGGCGCGGGGCTGACCCGCTCGGCCTCGATGACGCCGTCGCGCCACTCGCCGATGAGCCCGAAGCCGACGAACAGCGCGCCGAACATGCCGAGCTGCACCAGCAGGCCGGGCACGAACAGCTGGTAGGCGTTCGTCGCCCCGAGCTGCGGGGCCAGCGGCTCGAGCAGCGGTCCGAACAGCGTCAGGTACAGCACCGGCTGGAGCAGGCCCATCACGGACCAGACCGGGTTGCGCAGGGAGATCCGCATGGCGCGGCGGAAGACGGTGAGCGTGTCGCGGACGAACGTGCTGCGGCCGCGCTGCTCGTCGGCGAACGTGCGGGGAGTGGCGGTGGTGGCGGTCATGCTGCTGCTCCGTCGGTCTGGTCGGTCCCGCGCGGGCTCTCGCCGTCGCGCAGGGACCTGCCGGTCAGGGTGAGGAAGACGTCGTCGAGGGTCGGGCGGCGCAGCTCGACGCCGTCGAGCTCGAGGCCCTCGGCGTCGAGCGAGCGCAGCAGGCCCGCGAGCAGGGTGCGGCCGGCGGGGACGAGGACCTCGACCAGCGTGCCGTCGACCGTGGGCGTGTCGGCGCCGGGCAGCTGCGCGGCGACGGCGGCGATGCGGGCGACGTCGGCGGGCTGGGCCGCGGTGAGCAGGACGGCGTCACCGCTCACCCGCTGCTTGAGCTCCTCGGGGGAGCCCTGGGCGACGATCTGGCCGTGGTCGATGACGAGGATTCGGTCGCACAGGGCGTCGGCCTCGTCGAGGTAGTGCGTGGTGAGGAACACGGTGCTGCCGCGCTCGTCGCGCAGCCCGCGGACGTGCGTCCAGAGGTTGGCGCGCGCCTGCGGGTCGAGGCCCGTCGTCGGCTCGTCGAGGAACACCAGCCGGGGCGTGTGGATCAGGCCCATCGCGATGTCGAGGCGGCGGCGCTGACCGCCGGACAGCGAGGAGCACTTGCGCTCCCAGAGCCCGTCGAGCTCGAGCTGGTCGAAGAGCTCGCGGCCGCGGGCGGCAGCGGTGGAGCGCTCGACGCCGTAGAGCAGCGCGTGGTCGATGACCTCCTCGCCGGCACGGGCCTCGCCCGAGGTGGAGCCGGACTGGGCGACGTAGCCGATGCGTCGGCGGACGGCGCCGGGGTCGCGCAGCAGGTCGGCGCCGGCCACCGTCGCCTCGCCGCGGGTGGGCCGCAGGAGGGTGGTGAGCATGCGCAGCGTGGTCGTCTTGCCGGCCCCGTTCGGGCCGAGGAAGCCGACGATCTCGCCGGCGTCGACGTCGAGGTCCACGCCGCGCACGGCGTCGACGTCCCCTCGACGGGTCTTGTAGGTGCGGGCCAGGCCGCGGGCGTGGATCATGCGGGGTCTCCTTCGGGTGGAGACCCAGTATTCAAGATGRACTATTACTCGTCAACCTTGACTATTACGTGTCTTCGTCCGCCATCGCGTAGACGACCCAGGGACCGACSCCCGCGGCACGGGCGACCTCGAGCTGCTCCGGCGTCGGGTTCCACAGCGGCGGCTCGCCCTGGAACGCGTACGCACCGCCGCGCACGCGGTCGAGATACCCCCGCGCCCAGTCGAGCTCGCCGCGGGTCCGGGCGGTGATGAGCCGGGCCACCTCGGTCGCCGTGTCGGGCGTGTCCTTGGCCGCGAGGATCTCCTCGATCTGCGTCGCCAGCTCCGTGACCAGGTCCTCCATCATGCCGACGCGCTTCTCGATCGCCCGGACGACCTCGTCCCGGGGGAGCGCGAAGGCCATGTTGACCGCCGTGAGGAACAGCGTGGGCTCGTCCGTCGTGAGCAGGCCCGTGCGGACCAGGGAGAGGAACTCGTCCTCGCCCGCCGAGGTCAGGCGGTACGTGGTCCGGGGCGGCCGCGGGCCCTCGGCCACCACGCCCACCTCCTCGAGGAGGCCGGCCCTGGTCAACGACTTGAGCGCGTTGTAGATCGACCCCGGGTGCACGTGCGCCCACCGGTCGACCTCCCAGCTGACCAGCTCGCGGCGCAGGAAGTAGCCGTGCACGGGCTGGAAGATCCGCACGCACCCCAGCACGAGCAGGCGGGTCGAGGAGCCCTGGGGCGTCGCGGGAGCGGGCATGCGGCGATCCTGCCACGGGGGATGCACGAAGATGGGCAGCGTGACACAGCGCAGCGTCGTCCTCCTCGGGTCCACCGGGTCGATCGGCACCCAGGCCGTCGACGTCATCACGCGCCACCCGGACCGGTTCCGCGTGACCGGGCTGAGCGCCGGCGGCGGGGACGTCGGGCTGCTGGCCAGGCAGGCCCGCGAGCTCGGGGTGTCCGCGGTGGCTGTCGCCGACCCGCGCGCCGAGGGGCCGCTGCGCGAGGCGCTCCCCGCGGGCGTCGAGGTCCTCGTCGGTCCGCGGGCGTCCACCGAGCTGGCGGGGCGCGGGG
>NZ_JBFULZ010000167.1:0-9345 GCF_054049635.1 Cellulomonas sp. P5_C6
GCACCGGCCCGACGGCACGCGCCGGTCGGCGGTCGGCTGGCTGGCCGACGTCGCCGGCTCGGGCGCGTTGGTGGCGTCGAGCGCCAACCTGCTGAACCTGCTGGACCTGCGGCCCGGGMGCGCGCTCAAGGCGGCGACGCTCATCGCGGCGCCGCTGGCCGTCGGACCGGGCAGCGGGTCCGGTGCAGCCGCGTCCGTCCTCGGCATCGTCGGTGCGGCGATGGACCAGGACCTGGCCGAGGCCGACATGCTCGGCGACGGGGGAGCGAACGCCCTCGGCGCGACCCTCGGCACCGCGGTGGTGCTCAGCGCGCCCCGGCCCGTCCGGCTCGCCGTGCTCGCGGTCGTCGTCGGGCTCACCGTGGCGAGCGAGAAGGTGAGCTTCACGCGCGTGATCGAGAGCACCCCGGTGCTGCGCGAGATCGACGCCTGGGGCCGTCGGGCGGCCGACACCCCGGTGGACCGGTCCGCGTGAGCCCCGCCGCGCGGCGCACCCTCGCCGGGCTCGGCGGCGCCGCCGCCATGATCGCGGCCGTGACCGTCCTGAGCCGCGTGCTCGGGTTCGCGCGCTACCTGGTCCAGGCGCACGCATTCCAGGCGGGGAGCATCGGAGGCGTCTACAACACGGCCAACACGCTGCCGAACGTCCTCTTCGAGGTCGCCGCCGGTGGTGCCCTCGCCGGTGCGCTCGTCCCCGTGCTCGCCCTGCCGGTGTCCCGCGCGCTCCGCAAGGACGTCGACGCGATCACGTCGGCCACGTTCGGCTGGACGCTCCTGGTCCTCGTCCCGCTCGGAGCCGCCCTGGCGGCGTGCAGCGGGCTGATCGCCTCGGCGTGGCCCGGGCAGCTCGGTGACGCCGAGCGCGACCTGCTGCAGTACTTCATCGCGGTCTTCGCGGTGCAGGTGCCGATGTACGGCGTCGCAGTGCTGCTCTACGCCGTGCTCYAGGCGCACAAGCGGTTCTTCTGGCCGGCCTTCGCGCCCGTGCTGTCGTCGCTCGTCGTCATCGCGACGTACCTCGTCTACGCGGCGCTGGCCGACGGCGAGCTCGACGACCCGGCGGCCGTCACCAGCGGGGCGCTCGCCGTCCTCGGCTGGGGGACCACGCTCGGGGTCGCCGCGATGTGCTTCCCGATGTTCGTCCCGGTCCACCGCCTCGGCGTGCGGATCCGGCCGACCCTGCGGTTCCCGGCCGGCGTCGGCCGTCGCCTGGCCGTCCTCGCGTTCGCGGGCATCGGCTCGCTGGTCGCGCAGCAGCTCTCCGTGCTGGTCAGCCTCGTGGTCGCCAGCGCCCGGGGGAACGTGGGCACCTGGTCGGTCTTCCTCTGGTCGCAGCAGGTGTACCTGCTGCCGTACGCGGTCCTCGTCGTGCCGCTGGCCACCTCGACGTTCCCCCGCCTCGCGGCCCGCGCGGCGTCCGGCGAGCACGAGGGGTTCGCACGCATGGCCTCGGGGACCACCCGCGCGGTGCTGGCCGCTGCCGCGCTGGGCAGCGCCGCGCTGGTGGCGGCGGCACCGGCCGTCACGGACATCTTCGTGGGGATCGCCGACGGCGGGGCGGGCATGCGCGCCATGACCACGACGATCACGTGGCTGATGCCCGGGCTGCTCGGCTTCGCGCTCATGTTCCATGCGTCGCGAGCCCTGTACGCCCTCGAGCGCGGCCGGTCGGCGATCGCCGCGAACGTCGCCGGATGGGGCACCGTCGCGGTGGCGACCCCCGTGATCGCGGCGGCGCTGGTCCCGGCCGGCCACGACCCGGACGCGACGCTGCTCGCGCTCGCGCAGGCCAGCTCGCTCGGCATGCTGGTCGGTGGCACGGTGGCGGTCGTCCTGCTGCGGCGCGCCGCCGGCCGGGCCGCGACCGCCGGTCTGGTGCGGGCCGCGGTGGTCCTCGTTGTCGGTGCGGGCCTCGGCGCGCTCCTGGGTCGCTGGGTGGTGGACACGGTCGCGCAGGTGGCCGGCCACGGCGTGCTCACGGCGATCGGCGCGGCGGCCGGAGGCGGGATCATCGCCGCCCTCGTCGTCGCCGGTGCCGTGCTGGCCGGGGACCGCGGGACGCTGCGGGACTTCCGGAGCCTCGAGGCGCAGCCGCGGCCGCTCGTCGACGTCCGGGTCACGGACCCCGCCAACCCGAACGCGCCGCTGTCCTGACCTCCGACGTGTCCCGACTCACCTCGCGGGACCCTCCGGCCGGGCGCGTTCGTCGGGTAGGCTGGAATCCCGTGACAGAGCGCGCGCATCGACTCTCCGGGCGGTCGGATTCCACGACCCGGCACATCTTCGTCACTGGGGGTGTTGCCTCCTCCCTCGGTAAGGGTCTGACGGCGAGCAGCCTCGGCCGACTCCTCCGCTCCCGTGGCCTCCGCGTCACGATGCAAAAGCTGGACCCGTACCTCAATGTGGACCCGGGCACCATGAACCCGTTCCAGCACGGCGAGGTCTTCGTCACCGAGGACGGCGCCGAGACGGACCTGGACGTCGGCCACTACGAGCGGTTCCTCGACGTGAACCTCGTGGGCTCGGCCAACGTGACCACCGGGCAGGTGTACTCGCAGGTCATCGCCAAGGAGCGACGCGGCGAGTACCTCGGCGACACGGTGCAGGTCATCCCGCACATCACGGACGAGATCAAGACCCGCATGCGTCAGCAGGCGGACTCCGACATCGACGTGATCATCACCGAGATCGGCGGCACGGTCGGCGACATCGAGTCGCTGCCCTTCCTCGAGGCCGCGCGTCAGGTGCGCCACGACCTCGGCCGCGACAACGTGTTCTTCCTGCACGTCTCGCTGGTGCCGTACATCGGTCCGTCGGGCGAGCTGAAGACGAAGCCGACCCAGCACTCCGTCGCCGCGCTGCGCAGCATCGGCATCCAGCCCGACGCGATCGTCCTGCGCGCGGACCGGGACGTCCCCGACGCCACGAAGCGCAAGATCGCGCTCATGTGCGACGTGGACGTCGAGGGGGTCGTCACCGCCAAGGACGCCCCGAGCATCTACGACATCCCGCGCGTGCTGCACTCCGAGGGGCTCGACGCCTACGTCGTGCAGCGGCTGAGCCTCCCGTTCCGGGACGTCGAGTGGAAGGGCTGGGACGAGCTGCTGCACCGCGTCCACCAGCCGGCCCACCGCGTCGAGGTCGCGCTCGTCGGCAAGTACATCGACCTGCCCGACGCGTACCTGTCCGTCACTGAGGCCCTGCGCGCCGGCGGCTTCCACCACGACACCAAGGTCGTCATCCGCTGGGTCACCTCCGACGACTGCCAGACGCCCGAGGGCGCCCGGCTCGCCCTCGAGGGTGTCGACGCGGTGCTGGTGCCCGGCGGGTTCGGCGTCCGGGGGATCGAGGGCAAGCTCGGCGCGCTGCGCTGGGCCCGCGAGAACCTCATCCCGACGCTCGGCATCTGCCTCGGCCTGCAGTGCATGGTGATCGAGTACTCGCGCAACGTGCTGGGCCTCGACGGCGCGTCGTCGTCCGAGTTCGACGCCGACCCGTCGCACCCCGTCATCGCCACGATGGCCGAGCAGCTCGCGATCGTCGGCGGCGAGGGCGACCTGGGCGGCACCATGCGCCTGGGTGCCTACGAGGCCGTCCTCACGCCCGGGTCCGTCGTGTCCGAGGCGTACGGCGCCACGCGCGTCTCCGAGCGCCACCGCCACCGCTACGAGGTGAACAACGCGTACCGCGACAAGCTCGAGGACGCCGGCCTGGTGATCTCCGGCGTCTCGCCCGACACCTCGCTGGTCGAGTTCGTCGAGCTGCCGAAGGACGTGCACCCGTACTACGTGTCCACGCAGGCGCACCCCGAGTTCAAGTCGCGTCCGACCCGGGCGCACCCGCTGTTCGCCGGGCTCGTCGAGGCCGCTCTCGCCCAGCGCGGCGACGAGTCCTGATGGGGGAGCCGCTCGCTGACCGCTCGGCGGCGCGGCCCGTCCTGACGCACGAGGTCATCCACGCGGGGAGGATCTTCGACCTGGTCGGCGACGTGGTCGATCTCGGGGACACGCAGGTGCTGCGCGAGTACGTCGCGCACCCCGGCGCCGTCGCCGTGATCGCCCTCGACGACGACGACCGGGTGCTGCTGCTGTCGCAGTACCGGCACCCGGTGCGCTCGGAGCTCTGGGAGCCGCCCGCCGGCCTGCGGGACGTCCCCGACGAGGAGCTCGTCGTCGCGGCGGCCCGCGAGCTGGCCGAGGAGGCCGACCTGGTCGCCGGAGCGTGGTGGCGGCTGGTCGACTTCTTCACGACTCCCGGCGGCTCGGACGAGCGGATCAGGGTGTTCCTCGCGCGCGACCTGAGCCCGGTGGCCGACGGCGACCGGCACACCCGCACCGACGAGGAGGCCTCGATGGTGCCCGTGTGGGTGCCGCTGGACGAGGCCGTCGAGGCCGCCCTGGCCGGTCGGCTGCACAGCCCGACCGCCGTCACGGGCGTGCTGGCCGCCGCTGCGGCCCGGGCGGGCGGCTGGTCGTCCCTGGTTCCCGTCACCCTGCCGACCGCCGGCTGACGGCAGGCTCCACCGGCTGACGCCGACGGCGCGCGACCCCTCGTCGCGCGCCGTCAGCAGCCGCTCAGCGGCTGGTCGACCGCCGGTACTGCATGTTGGCGAGCGGCACGAACACGATGATGAAGATCGCCGTCCAGATCAGCGTGTAGAGCTCCGCGTGCTGCAGGGGCCATGCGGTCGGCGGCGGGACCTCCGGCGGGATGTTGCCGAAGAGCTCACGCGACGCCTGGGTCACCGCGGACACCGGGTTCCACTCGGCGAACGTCTGCAGTGGCGCCGGGAGCGTCTCCAGGGGCACGAAGGTGTTGGCGACGAACGTCAGCGGGAAGATCACGATGAACGTGGCGTTGTTGAACACCTCGGGGCTCGGGACCAGCATGCCGAGCCACGCCATGATCCACGAGATGGCGTAGGCGAAGACGATGAGCAGCAGGTAGCCGAGCGCCGCCTCCGCGACCGAGCTGTGGATGCCCCAGCCGACCAGGAGCCCGGTCAGCGACATCACGATCAGCACGAGCACGTTGTTGGCGACGTCGGAGATCGTCCTGCCCGTCAGCACCGCCGACGGGGCCATCGGCAGCGACCGGAACCGGTCGATGATCCCCTTCTTCAGGTCGTCCGCCAGACCTGCGCCCGTGATGGTGGCGCCGAAGATCACGGTCTGGGCGAAGATGCCGGCCATGAGGAACTCGCGGTACGCGTCGGGGTCGGCGCCGCCCGGCACGGCGATCGCACCGCCGAACACGTAGGCGAACAGCAGGACGAACATGATGGGCGACAGCGTGGTGAAGACCAGCAGGTCCGGGACGCGCTTGATCTTGATGATGTTGCGCTTGGCGACGACGTAGGAGTCGGAGAAGACGGTCGGCGCGGCCATCAGGCACCTTCCTCGGAGAGCTCGTCGGCGGCCGCGTGACGGCCGGCTCGCGCGGCGTCCGGAACCGGCGGCGGGGGAGGCTCCGACGCGGGGGGCTCTCCCTCCTCCCCGTCCTCGGCGGCCCGCCCGGTCAGGGACAGGAAGACGTCGTCCAGCGTCGGCCGGCGCAGTCCGACGTCGTCGATCACGATCCCCGCGTCGTCGAGGACACGCAGCGCCTCCGTGAGCACCTGCGCGCCGCCGCTGATCGGCATGAGCAGCGTCCGTCGGCCCTCGTCCAGGCCGGCCTTGCCGACGCCCATGGGCTCGAGGAGGTCCCGGGCGTCCAGCAGCCGCGCCGGGTCCCGCACGGTGAGCTCGAGCCGCTCCCCGCCGACCTGCATCTTGAGCTGGTCCGCCGTGCCCTGCGCGATGATCTTGCCGTGGTCGATGACGACGATGTCGTCCGCCAGCAGGTCGGCCTCCTCGAGGTACTGCGTGGTCAGCAGGAGCGTGGTCCCGCCGGCGACGAGGTTCTGGATGACCTCCCACATCTCGGTCCGACCGCGGGGGTCCAGGCCCGTGGTCGGCTCGTCGAGGAAGATGATCGGCGGGTCGGCGACGAGCGCGCCCGCGAGGTCCAGCCGGCGCCGCATGCCGCCCGAGTAGGTCTTGGACGGACGGTCCGCGGCGTCCTCGAGCCGGAACGCCGCCAGCAGCTCGCGTGCCCGCTCGCGCGACCGCTTCACGCCCAGGTGGTAGAGCCGCCCGATCATGTCGAGGTTCTCGAAGCCCGTGAGGTACTCGTCGACGGCGGCGTACTGGCCCGAGAGGCCGATCCGGCGCCGGACGTCCCGCGGCTTGGCGAGGACGTCCACGCCGGCCACCGTCGCGGACCCGCTGTCGGGCTTCAGGAGCGTGGTGAGGATGCGGACGATSGTGGTCTTGCCSGCGCCGTTGGGSCCGAGCAGCCCSAGCACSGAGCCGGWCGGCACGGTGAGGTCGACCCCGTCGAGGGCCGTGACGCTCTTGTAGTGCTTGACGAGTCCCTGCGCAGTGATCGCGTCAGCCATGGGTCGAGGCTAGGAGAGACCACCGACATCGGCACAGGGCATACCCGGGCAGACCGGGTCAGGCGGCGGTGTGCACCCCGTCGAGCGCCGGGACCGTCGAGCGCGTGCGCAGGCTGCCCACGAAGAACGTCACCGTCGACGCCAGCAGCGCGGCACCGAGCATGTGGAGGTTGACCAGCCCGATCGGCAGGCCGGTGAACAGCTGGACGTAGCCGATCAGGCCCTGGCTCAGCGTGACCCCGAGCAGGACCAGCCCGGTGGTCCAGGGGCGCCCGGACACGCCCCGGCGGCGCAGCAGCACCAGCACGGCGACGAGGACGGCGACGAAGGCCCAGACGGACGCGGCGTGCAGCTTCGCCATGAGCCACGGGTCGACGCCGAACCGGTAGCCCACCTCGTCGTCACCCGAGTGCGGCCCCGCGCCGGTCACGACGACCCCGAGGGCGAGCACCACGGCCGTCAGCGCCACGAGCACGCGGGCGAGGGTGCGGGTGGTGCGGTCGACCAGGGGCACGGCCGGCCCGTCGCCCTCGCGCGTCCGCACGACGAGCCACGTCGAGAACGCGACCAGGGCCATGGAGATGAGCAGGTGGCTGCCGACGATCGCGGGGTTCAGGTCGACCAGCACGGTGATGCCGCCGATGACGGCCTGGACCAGGACGCCGACGACGGGCACGACGCCAAGCCGGCGGTACGCCGACGGGCGGCGGCGGTCGCCGGTCACCAGCAGGGCCACGGCCAGGGCGATGACCACGAGCACGAAGCTGACGGTCCGGTTGCCGAACTCGATGAAGGGGTGCAGCGACGTCGCCTCGTGCAGCTGCGGCGTGAACTGCCCGGGCTCGCACTGGGGCCACGTCGAGCAGCCGAGGCCCGAGCCGGTGAGACGCACGGCGCCACCGGTGACGATGATCGCGATCTGCCCGACCAGGTTGGCGACGACGGCCGTCCAGGTCCACCGGTCGCGGATCCGGTCCAGGGTCGACGAGGGGGCGTCGAGGGCAGGCGTCGAGCTCACGTCGACCAGCCTACGGTTCGGTCCCGGTGCTCCCGACCGCCCGGCGGGCGAGGCTCGTCACAGCGGGATGTCGAGCGCTCCGCCCGCGGCGAGCAGCGTCAGGGCGATGCCGACGACGACGGCGAAGGCGCTGGGCACGAACACGTGGGGGAGCCAGGCGGTGTGCCGACGCATCCGCCGGATCTCCTCGCTCGTCATCTCGCGCGGCGGCTCCGCGAGGGCGGCGGCCGGGTCGCTCCGACCCGCCGCGGTCCACGCGGCGTCGATCCGCGGTGCCGAGACGGGTACCCCCTGCAGCCGCAGGTCCGTCCACGACGCCGACCACGCCTCGATCTGCCGCATCCGGGGGTAGTAGCGGACCTGGTGCCGCTTGGTCATCGCCTCGATCAGCCAGAACGCGGCACCTGTGGCGGCGGCCAGGGCGAACAGCGCGTAGTGCTGCTGCTGGAAGCCGAGCCCGAGACCGGCCAGGCTCAGCGTGACCGACCAGCTCTTGACGGTCAGGAGCCGGCCGTCGAAGTCGGAGACGGTCCGGACGAGCGCGGCGTACTCGGCGGCGAGGGCTGTCTGGAACGTGCCGTCCTGCGCGGGCTCCATCGGCYCACGGTAGCGGTCAGTGCCAGCGGAACAGSCGGCTCGCGCCCCAGCCCAGCGCGGCGGCCCAGSCSACGAGGACGACGACGGACCAGGCCGGGAGCACCCCGTGCATGAGCGTCTCCCGCATGGCCTCGCCCAGCGCCCCGGACGGCAGCAGCAGCGCGACGTGGGACATCGGCCCCGRCAGCTGGCCGGCCGGGATGATGACCCCGCCCGCGACGGCGAGGACGAGCAGCAGGAGGTTGGCGACGGCCAGCACGGCCTCCGCGCGCAGGGTCCCCGCGACGAGCAGGGCGAGCGCGGTGAAGGCCGCGGTGCCGAGGACGATCGCCACGACGGCCAGGAGCAGCCCGGTCGGGTCCGGGTGCCAGCCGAGCAGCAGCGCGGTCGCGCCGATGATCGCGACCTGCACGATCTCGACCACCAGCACGCCCAGCACCTTGCCGGCGAGCAGCCCGCCGCGCCCGAGCGGGGTGGTGGAGAGCAGCCGGAGCACGCCGTTGCGGCGGTCGAACGACGAGGCGATGGCCTGYGAGGTGAACGACGTGGTCATCACGGCCAGCGCGAGGATGCCCGGCGTGAGGAAGTCGATGCGGCTGGCGCCGCCGGTGTCCAGGTCGATCGAGGTGGCCCTGGTCAGCCCGACGAGCACGAGGACCGGGACGATGATCGTCACCAGCAGCTGCTCGCCGTTGCGCAGGATGGCGCGCGCCTCGAACGACGTCTGGGCAGCGACGCGCTGCGCGGTGGGGGCGGCCAGGCGCGGCGGGTGCTGTGCGGCGGCGCTCATCGCAGGTTCCGTCCCGTGAGGTCGAGGAAGACATCCTCGAGCGTGCGACGACCGACCGACAGCTGCGTGACCAGCACGCCCTGCTCGGCGAGCCAGGAGGTCAGGGCGGCCACGGTCCGCGGGTCGACGGCGCCGGTCACGGTGTACGAGCCGTCGCGCGGCTCGGTCACCGCGAAGTCCGGACCCAGCGCCGACCCGAGGTCGAGCCCCGGCGTGGTCTCGAGCCGCAGGGATCGGTCGTCTGCCGAGGACACGAGCGACGGCACCGAGCCCTGGGCGATCACGCGCCCGTGGTCGACGACGACCACCTGATCCGCCAGGTCCTCGGCCTCGTCCATCAGGTGCGTCGTGAGCAGCACCGCGACGCCCTCGTCGCGGAGCTCCCGCACGAGGTCCCACACGGCGTGCCGGGACTGCGGGTCCATCCCGGCGCTCGGCTCGTCGAGGAACACGACCTCCGGCCGGCCGACGATCGCGGCGGCGAGCGCGAGGCGCTGGCGC
>NZ_JBFULZ010000168.1:0-9340 GCF_054049635.1 Cellulomonas sp. P5_C6
GTGCGGCGGGGCGCGGCGGCGGCGTCCGGCTCGCGTTCCACGTCTGGAACGACGCGTCCGACGTGGCCCGGGCCCTGACTGCCCTGAGCAACTCCTGAGGGGAACCTGAGGGTCGGTTCGGGGGTCTCCCCGATATCCCTGGGCCTGACGACGCCGAAATCCTAGGATCGCAAGCAGCACGGCACCGGCGCCCCGACGAGGTATCTCCCGTCGAGCGGGCCGCACCTTTGTCGTCGTCGACTTCCCCACAGAGGAAACCCCATGTCTCACGTCGCCGGATGGATCACCCATCGCTACGTCAAGTTCGTCGTCATCGCCTTCTGGCTCGCGGTGGTCGCGCTCCTAGGCCCGCTGGCGGGCAAGCTCACGGGCGCGCAGGACAACGACGCCAAGTCCTGGCTCCCCTCCAACGCGGAGTCCACCGAGGTGCTCGACGTCGCCGGGAGCTTCGTGTCCGCCAACACGATCCCCGCCGTCATCGTCTACGCACGGTCCTCGGGCCTGACCCCGGAGGACCTCGCCGCGATCCAGGCCGACGCCGCACAGTTCGGCACGCTGGACACGCTCGACGGCGCGGTCGTCGGCCCGATCCCGTCCCAGGACGGGCAGGCCGCCCAGATCATCGTCCCGCTGGACCTCGGCAAGGACGGCTGGAACCTCGCCGCCGACGCCGTCACGGACCTCCGGGCGACCGCGCAGGACGGTCCCGACGGGCTCGACGTCTACGTGACCGGCCCGGCCGGCTCGGCCGCCGACTCCTCCAAGGCGTTCGAGGGCATCGACGGCATCCTGCTGTACGCGGCCGTCGCGGTCGTGATCATCATCCTGCTGATCACGTACCGCAGCCCGATCCTCTGGCTCCTCCCGGTCATCTCGGCGGGCGTCGCCCTCACCGTGTCGCAGGCCGTCATCTACCTGCTCGCGGACAACTTCGACCTGACCGTCAACGCCCAGAGCGCGGGCATCCTCACGGTCCTCGTGTTCGGCGCCGGGACGGACTAYGCSCTGCTGATCGTCGCCCGCTACCGCGAGGAGCTGCGCAAGCACGGCGACCGGCACGAGGCGATGGCCCTCGCGCTGCACCGCGCCAGCCCCGCGATCATCGCGAGCGGCGCC
Organism: Cellulomonas sp. P5_C6; assembly: GCF_054049635.1. NCBI lineage: Bacteria > Bacillati > Actinomycetota > Actinomycetes > Micrococcales > Cellulomonadaceae > Cellulomonas > Cellulomonas sp. P5_C6. The sequence goes on from NZ_JBFULZ010000168.1 coordinate 1,117, forward strand.
ACCGTGGCCATCAGCATGCTCTGCCTGCTGTTCGCGACGATGAACTCGACGGCCGGTCTCGGCCCGGTCGCCGCGGTCGGCATCGTCGTCGCCCTGCTCGTCATGCTCACGCTGCTGCCCGCGCTGCTGGTCACGTGCGGCCGGTGGATCTTCTGGCCCCGCACCCCGAGGCTCGGGGACGACGAGCCGTCGGTGCACGGCTTCTGGGCCCGCGTCGGCACGCGTATCGAGCGCCACCCCCGCCGCACCTGGGTCGGCACGTCCGCGGTCCTCGCCGTCGCCTGCCTCGGCATCGTGGCCCTCAACGCCACCGGCCTGACCACCGAGGAGTCGTTCCGCGGCGTGCAGCCGTCGATCGAGGGCGAGAAGGTCCTGTCCGCGCACTTCCCCGGCGGCGCGGGCTCCCCGGTCGCCGTCATCACGAACGCCGACCAGGCCGCCGCGGTCTCGACCGCGTTCGCCGGCGTCGAGGGCATCGACCCGACGAGCATCACCGAGCCCGTCGTCAAGGGCGACCTCGCGTACCTCGAGGGCACCCTGACGTCCGCGCCCGACAGCGACGACGCCTACGCCACGGTCGACCGGGTGCGCGACGCCGTGCACGCGGTGCCCGACGCCGACGCGCTGGTCGGCGGGACGACCGCGGTCAACCTCGACGTCCAGCGGGCGTCCTCGGCGGACAACAAGCTGATCATCCCGATCATCCTGATGGTCGTCTTCCTCATCCTCATGCTCCTGCTGAGGGCGGTGGTCGCGCCGCTGGTCCTCGTCGGCACCGTGGTCCTGTCGTTCGGGGCCGCCATCGGCATCAGCGCGCTGATCTTCAAGTACCTCTTCGGCTACGCCGGGGCGGACACGTCGTTCCCGCTGTTCGTCTTCGTCTTCCTGGTGGCCCTGGGGATCRACTACAACATCTTCCTCATGACCCGGGTGCGGGAGGAGGCGCTGCGGATCGGGCACCACCGCGGCTCGCTGGTGGGCCTCGCGGCCACGGGCGGCGTCATCACGTCGGCCGGACTGGTCCTCGCGGGCACGTTCGCGGTGCTCGGGACGCTGCCGCTCGTGGCGTTCGCCGAGATCGGGTTCGCGGTCGCGTTCGGGGTCCTGCTGGACACCCTCGTGGTGCGGTCCATCCTGGTCACGGCGCTGAACCTCGACATCGGCAGGACGATGTGGTGGCCCAGCGCGCTGAGCAGGCAGGCCGACCCGGAGCCCGCCGAGGTCCCGGTGCCGGTCACGGTCTCCTGAACGCCGCCCGAGATGCCCAGATCGTCCTGCGATCGGGGCATCTCGGGTTAGCGTGTGCTCCAGGGACCGACAGGCTCCCTCCGCGGCCCGAGGAGCACCCGTGACAGAGACCCTCACCACCAGCACGCCCGCCCCCACGCGCTGGTGGGCGCTCGACCCGGAAACGGCGAGCGCCAAGCTCGGCACCGACCTCACGACCGGCCTGTCCGCGGCCGAGGTGATGAGCCGCCGGGAGCAGTACGGGTCCAACACGCTTACCGCGCAAGCCGCGCCGTCGGTGTGGTCGGTCGTCCTCCAGCAGGTGCGCGACCCCATGAACATCATGCTCATCGCCGTGGCCGCCGTGAGCGCCGCCATCGGCCAGGGCTCGACCGCCGTGATCGTCGGGTTCCTCGTGGTGATCAACGTGGTGATCGGTGCCCGGCAGGAGATGCTGGCCCGCAAGAGCGTGGACGCGCTCGCGACGATGCAGGAGCCGCAGTCCCGGGTGCGCCGCGACGGGAACCTGGTCCAGATCCCCGCCAGCCAGCTGGTCCCGGGCGACGTGGTCGAGCTCGAGGCCGGCGACATCGTGCCCGCCGACGGCCGGCTGCTGCGCACGGCGACGATGGAGACGCAGGAGGCGGCACTCACCGGCGAGAGCGCCCCGATCGGCAAGGACGTCGCGGTCCTCGCCGACGACGAGGTCCCGCTCGGGGACCGGGCGAACATGGCCTTCCAGAACACCTCGGTCACGCGCGGCACGGGGACCATGCTGGTCACGGCGACCGGCATGACCACGCAGATCGGCACGATCGCCACCCTGCTGTCGTCGGTGGAGAAGACGAAGTCACCCCTGCAGCGGGAGCTCGACAAGCTGACCAAGGTCCTCGGCGTCATCGCCTGGAGCGCCGTGGCCGTCATCGTGCTCATCGGCATCGCCCGCGGCCAGTCGGCCAGCGACCTGCTGTTCCTGGCGACCGCCGTGGCCATCTCGGCGATCCCCACCGGCCTGCCCACGTTCGTGCAGGCCATGCTCGCGTACGGCGCCCGGCAGCTCGCCGACGCCAAGGCCGTGGTGGCCAACCTCAACGACGTCGAGACCCTGGGCGCCACCAGCTCGATCAACTCGGACAAGACCGGGACGCTCACGCTCAACGAGATGACCGTGACCGCCCTGTACACGATCGGGCAGCACTTCACGGTCGAGGGCAGCGGGTACGCGAAGTCCGGCCGGATCCTCCAGACGGCCGGCGCGGAGCTCCCCGACCTCACGCCGCTGGCGTACGGCCTGTGCCTGGCCAGTGACGCCACGGTGTCCGACGGCGGCGACATCATCGGCGACCCGACGGAGGCCGCGCTGGTCGTGCTGGCCGCCAAGCTCGGGGTGGACGCCGAGGAGAGCCGACGCACGTACCCCCGCGTCGCCGAGGTGCCGTTCGACTCCGCCTACAAGTTCATGGCGACCGCGCACTGGCTGCCGTGGCGCGGCGACCGCACTCTCGTCGAGGTGGTCAAGGGCGGCCCGGACGTGGTCCTGGCGCGCTGCACGCACGCGCTCGCCGGTCCGGGCGAGACGGTCGAGCTCGAGTCCATGCGTGCCGACATCGAGGCGGAGATGGAGCGGCTCGCGCAGCAGGGCCTGCGCACGCTCGCCTTCGCGACGAGGTTCCTCACGCCGGCCGACGAGTCGGCGATCGTCGCGGACCCGATGTCGTACGTCGAGGAGCTGGTGTTCGTCGGCCTGGTCGGCATCGTCGACCCGCTGCGGCCCACGGCCAAGGTGGCCGTCGAGATCGCGCTGAAGGCGGGCATCGAGGTCCGCATGATCACCGGCGACCACGCGATCACCGCGAGCGCGATCGGCGCCCAGCTGGGCCTGGGCCCGGGCGCGATCAGCGGTCCCGAGCTCGCCCAGCTCACCGACGAGGAGCTCCTCGAGCGGCTGCCCAACCTGCACGTCTTCGGACGCGTCACCCCGGAGGACAAGCTCCGGCTGGTGCAGCTGATGCAGAAGGAAGGGCTCGTCGTCGCCATGACCGGCGACGCCGTCAACGACGCCGCCGCGATCAAGCAGGCCGACATCGGCGTGGCCATGGGCTCGGGCAGCGAGGTCACCAAGCAGGCCGCCCGCCTGGTGCTCACCGACGACAACTTCAGCACCCTGGTGCACGCGGTCGAGCTGGGCCGCAGCATCTACCAGAAGATCACCGCGTACATCCGGTTCCAGATGAGCCAGCTGATCGGCCTGGTCATCCTGTTCCTGGCGGCGAGCGTCTTCGACATCGCCGACGGCGTGGCGATGACCCCGATGATGGTGCTGTTCCTCAACTTCTTCGTCTGCGTGTTCCCGGTGATCGCGATCATGCTCGACCCGGTCAGCCCCGGGATCATGGAACGGGCGCCTCGCGACCCCAACATGGGGATCAGCAACGGCCACGCCGTGCGGCGCTGGCTCCTGTACGGCTTCGTGCTCTTCGCCGCCTCGGCGATCCCGCTGGTCGGCGGGCCCGACGAGCCGAGTCCCGACCACGCGACCGCGTCGATGACGATGGCCTTCGTGGTCATGGGCCTCGGCTCGGTGCTCTCGGGGATCGCGCTGCGCCGCGAGCCCGGCTCCGGGTTGGCGGCCCCGATCCTCACGGCGATCAAGGTGCTGTCGGTCCCCGCGATCCTCGTCGTGCTGGCCACCGAGCTCAGCTTCCTGCAGGGGTGGCTCACCACGCAGTCGCTGTCCGGCCCCCAGTGGCTGGCCTGCCTGGGCCTGGCGCTGCTGCTGCCGATCGTCGCGGAGGTCGACAAGGTGTTCATGCGCCGCCGCGCCGCCGTCACGCAGGTCCTGGCCACCCAGGACGCGGTCATCCCGGCACGCGCGCGGGCCTGACGGCGGCCGGACGGACCTAGTCGAGCTCGGCCTCGAAGGCGGCCAGCGCGTCGGGCGAGAACAGGACGAACCGCACGAGCTCGATGCCGTGCGGGCGGGGGTGGCCGTCGGTCCAGCCGGCGTCCGCCCCCTCCTGCCAGACCCGCACGGTGCCGACGGCGACCCGGGCGACCTCGCCGACGGCCCAGCCGTAGACCCCCGCGCTCACGGCAGGGAACGCGATGCTGGACGCGTCGAGCTCGACCGCGACCTCCAGCGAGCGGGCGAAGCACGACGACAGCAGCATCGGGTCGGTCTGGCCGGCGTGCCGGTTCGGGCCGACCGTGTGCACCACCCACCGGGCCGGCAGCCGGAACCCGGGGGTCGCGACGGCGTCGCCGACGGGCAGGCCGTCCGGCAGCGTGGTGCGCCGCAGCTCCCGGCACGCCTCGAGCAGCTCCGGTCCGGCGGCGGCGTGGATCGCGCCGTCCACCCCTCCACCGCCGAGCAGCGAGGAGTTCGCGGCGTTGACGACGACGTCGACGTCGTGCTCGGTGATGTCCCCCAGGACCGCCTCGATGCGCATGCACCCCATGATGGCCGGTTCGGGGACGCAGCAAGGCCCCTCGGACGCTTACTCCGAGGGGCCTTTGCTGGGTCACAGGCTACCGAAGGCCCACGCCCGGACGGGTGAACGACACCCGGCCCGTCCACAAATTCTGTCCACAGGCCTGTGTTAACCCGGTGTTTCCGCAGGTGAACCTGTGGACAAAGGTGTGGGGCAATCGGTGGACAAAGAAAGCTCCCAGAACCCCTTGTGGCCCCTTCCCGAGGGGGACTAGAAATCTCACATCGAGATCGACAGATCGAGAACCGCAGGTGAAGGATCCCGCCAGGGGAGACTGAAACCGCAGGTCAGGTGGCCTCTTCGGAGGACGCGTGGACTGGGTGGACGACTGCCCAGGAGGGCCGGAACCTCGACGCGACGGAGCCTTTCGAGGAACCGCGCAGGCGGCGAAGGACACCCCTCGGGGAGGTCGCGCCGGTGGGGACAGGCTGTGGATGTCGGGCCGACCGGAGAACGGACGACCACATCGTCGTGGCGACATGACGACCCGCGGATGACGACGCGGGGGCCGTTACGGACCGGGAGGTTGCTCGCAGTCGTCCCGCCCACGGCGGACCGCAGGTGCTGGACTCCCCTCCGGGGTCGACGGCGCCGGTGGAACACCGGGTGCCGGGACGTAGCCGCACCGTCAGCGCGGCGTCGGTCGCCGGTCCGCCGGGGACGGAAGACCTGGGAGCACGGCAAGGCCCCTCGGACGCTTACTCCGAGGGGCCTTTTCCGTGCCCGCTTCCGTCCACCCTGCCGTGCCCGCAGCGCGGGCACCGCCGTGCCCCCMCGCCCGGCTCGGCGCCGCCTCCCCCGGCGGGTGAAGCGCGGCGTCCTTTCGGGTGGACGACGACGGATCCCGACCCGAGGGGGCGCCTCGTCTGGTTCGGTGTCCAGCGTCGGTCGCGCACCGTGGCGCGCCGCTCACGAGGGCCGCGACGCTCGCGGTGGGGAGGGGATGCCGTGGCGACGACCTCGGCGGCGCCGCAGCGGTCGGCGGCCGGCAGCTGGACGGTCCGGGGGCTCGGGCTGCTGGCGATCTGGGCCGCGTGGATCTTTGTGGTGGCCGCGGTGCTGATGCTGACGGGGAGTGCGGGGTCCCGGGCGGTCGCCGTGGCCGCGCTCCTGGTGGTGCTGGTCCCCACGTGGTTCCTGGTCCGGCAGACGCGGCACCGCTGGTGGATCCTGGCCGGCGGGGCGCTGGTCCTCGTGGCGCTGGGCCTGGGCCTCGGGCGGCTCGGCGGGCCCAGCCTGGCCCGCATGACGGGCGTCGGTGCGTCCCTGCCGGTGGCGACCGGTGCGCAGCTGCTGACCACCTCGACGGTCGAGCACACCCTGTGCCTGCAGGAGTGCTCCCGGGTGGTCCACCTGTACGCGGTCACCGACGCCGGCGCGGCGCAGGCTGAGGTCGGCGCGGCCCTGGTGGCGGAGGGCTGGCACGCGCGGGATGCCGGCGGGTTCTGCCGCGACGGGTTCGGCGTGACCTTCGCCAACGCCGCGGACCCGTCGATGGTCGACCCGCCGGCACCTCCGCCGGGGATGGAGCTGCTGAGCATCCGGACGACCCGCTGCGGCGGCTCGTAGGGCCCCGTCAGGCAAACGAGTCGAGGCCCCGCGCGGGGCGACCTCGTCGCAGCCGCGCGTCAGGCGTCCGGCACCGACTCCAGCAGGATCGTCACGGGCCCGTCGTTGACCAGCTCGACGGCCATGTCCGCGCCGAACACCCCGGTGGCCACCTCGAGCCCCCGTCCGCGCAGGTCGTCCACCACGGCGTCGACCAGCGGCTGGGCGACGGGTCCGGGAGCGGCGGCGTTCCACGTCGGCCGGCGACCCTTGCGGGTGTCCCCGTAGAGCGTGAACTGGCTGACCACGAGCACGGGGGCGCCGACGTCGACCGCGCACTGCTCGTCACGCAGGATCCGCAGCTCGGCGATCTTGCGGGCGATCAGCTCCACCTGCGCGGGGCCGTCGCCCGGCGTCACGCCGACCAGCGCCAGCAGCCCCGGTCGGTCGATCGCGCCGACGACGATGCCGTCCACGGTGACCGAGGCCCGCGTGACGCGCTGGACGACCGCCCTCATGCGCCGACGAGGGGGCCGAAGGTCGCGACGACCTCTCCGACGGGTGCTCCGTGGCCGAGGACCGGCGTGAGTCCGACCGGCCCGACCAGGGCCGGGTCGACGCCGGCCACCGCGAGGGCCGCGGCCAGCACCGCCGGGCGCGGGCGCGACGAGCCGTCGACGATCTTCACCGCGACCGCGCCGCCGTCGGGCAGACCGGCCGCGTAGACGCCGTCGGCACCGTCCTTGGCCACCAGCCCCGGCACCGCCTCCATGAACCGGGTGGCGTCCCGTCCGGTGCCGCCCACGTGCCACGGGTGCGCCGACATCGCGGCCCCCGCGCGCCCCTCGAGGCCGTCGCCGGACGCGAGGCGCCCGAACGACCGGGCCAGGCCGCGCAGGGTCGTGGAGAACAGGGGCGCTCCGCACCCGTCGGTCGTGGCCAGCTCGACGGGGACGCCCGTGAGCTCGGCGACCACCGCGCGGGCGGCCCGCTGCATCGGGTGCTCGGGGTCCAGGTAGTCGTCCGTGGACCACCCGGCGGCGACGCAGGTGGCCAGCATGCCGGCGTGCTTGCCGGAGCAGTTCTGCGTGAGGGGCTCGGTGCCGTGGCCGTCGGCCCGCCACTGCCACGCGGCGTCGGGGTCGAGGGGCCAGTCGGGGGTGTTGCGCAGGTCGTCGACACCCAGTCCGGCTCCGGCCAGGATCGACCGCACGACCTCGAGGTGCCCCGGCTCGGCGTTGTGGCTGGCGCACACGAGCGCGAGCGCGGCCCCGTCGACGTCGAGCCCGGCCCGCAGCATCGCGACGGCCTGCAGGGGCTTGAGCGACGAGCGCGCCCAGATCGTGGCGTCCGCGTCGCCGAGCACCAGCCGCTCCGACCCGTCGGGCGCGAGGACCACCACGTGCCCGGCGTGCACGGACTCGACCAGCCCACCGCGCAGCACCCGGGCGAGCGGGACCGCCGCGGTGCCGATGTCGGTCACGCTCACCAACCGCCGGAGGAGGGTCCACGCGGTCCCCGGCGCCCCGAGTACGGCGTGATCGCCGGCTTGACGTCCACGAGGTACACGATCGCGCCCACCGCGGCGAGCAGCGCGAGGAACGAGGGCAGGTGCGGCACGCCGGGCACCGGGATCACGCTGAACGAGACGGCCGTCGAGACGCCGATGATCGCGCCCCACAGCCCCTTGGTCAGCTTGCCGGCCTGCGTGAACGCCTTGGAGGGCCGCCGGAGCAGGTCGATGAGCGCCCACAGGCACAGCCCGAAGATGGCGACGTAGAAGACGAGGAAGATCACGAGCTGCAGGGAGGCGACCACGGGCCGAGCCTACGAGACATCAGGGGACGACGATGAGCCCTTCGGCACGCGCCGCGGCAGCGAGGTGCTCGTCCCACGCGGCGACGACCAGGTCGGGCGACCGCAGCTCGAGCGCCGACGCCAGGTGGAGGGCGTCCGCC
>NZ_JBFULZ010000169.1:0-9086 GCF_054049635.1 Cellulomonas sp. P5_C6
CGTTTGGAGAGCTTGGGCGAGCGTCCGTACGACCCGGCGCTCCTCCGACTCGGGTTGCGCCTGCTCGAACCCGTCGAGCGCATGTTGCGTCTGCGGGAGCGGTTCGCCGACCGGCATCAGCACTGGGAAGATGAAGCTTCCAATCTCTGTGTGCGCCAGGCGCGCCTCACGTGCAATCGCGTCGCCGATGACCGAATAGTTGCTGCCAATCGACTGTCGCGGGCGACGGGCGCTGGTTGCTGCAGCGCGGATCATGCCGAATGCCGAGCCGATGACCGTCGCGCCAGCCTCGAGCGGGATGGTCTGAGATGAGTTGCTGTCTACCCGGAACCGCATTACGTCGGTCCGCACGAGGTCAAGCCATCTCTCGACCTCGATGGCGGCTTCGTCTTGCGCTTCAGCAATGCGATCGACGATGTCTGACCACTCGAACGAGCCACGCCGAAGCGTCGATGGCACGTACATCTCGGCGCTAGCCGAGGGCAATGCCCATAGCGAAGCGGCGCCTTCGGTGGCTCGAACCTGAGACCAGCCGTGTCGGGCAAGCACCGCGACGAGGTCACGTGTCGCCTCGCTCGTCACGCTGCACCTCGCTCATGGTGCGCGTAGACCTGCTCGCGCCAGTCGTACAGGGTCTCAGCCGTGAGGTGGTTGGCCTTCGTGAACTGGATGGACGTCGTATGAGCCTTCGCGTCGAATCGCTTCCCGAAGGCGACCGCGCGGTGGCCGGTTGATGACGGCTTGAAGTCGAGCCAGTCGTCGAAGCCAGTTGGAACCTTCACCAGCACGATGAAGACTGGGTGATATGAGTCCGCCCACTTGGTAACCCAGTCGGACTCGAGGGACAGCGTTGCCCGGCCCATCCCGACATGAAAGCTCGACGTGCACTTGACCTGAACCTCGGCGCTCGCGCGTGCGAACTTCAACGAAACGTCGATCGCGTCAACGTCCTCGTCAGGCGAGTTCTCCTTGAACGAGACACCGGCCGCTGCGCACAACGCCCGCAGATACGCGACGCCGTATCGACCGCGTCGGCCGTTGTCCGAAAAGTTCACGTTCGCCGCCGTCGCGAGCAGTGGGGGCGAGATCGGCGCGCTCGTCAAGACTCCTCCATCTGTCGTGGATGGCATTCGTGGATCTTGAGCGTATTCAGCGCGCAGCCCACTAGGAGCGAATACGACCCTGGACCTGAGCACGTGTCGCACCGTACGGCGGTCTGCCGACATTGACCCATTGGCCCGGAGGCGTCAACTCAGTCGCCTTCCTGGCTCACACACTAGACACTCGAACCACAGGATCGCGTGGCGTCGGGCCGAGCCGTCTGACCTGCAGTGATACTCATCGCGATACTGCGCCTGTCGCTCAGAAGACGGGCACGACGCGTTGCACCAGCAGCCGCACCCTTGGTGCCGCGGCCTTGCCCAGGTACTGGTTGGGCCGACTCGTATCGAAGCGCTCGTGCAGTATCCGCGCAGCGTCGCGCGCCTCGCTGCGCCGGGGCCACTCGTGCGCGGTGCGACCTCCGAGGTTTGCGGCTTCGAGCAGCCGATGGATGTCGATCGCGTCGGACTTGGCGAGCCGGCCACGGTAGGCGTGTGCCTTCATCGTCAGGGCCGCCGCCACGTCGGGCAGGTGCAGCGTCGCGTTCACCTCGGTCCCGTCGGTCAGGACGGCGGTAACGTCCACGACGGTCGCCGGCTCGTACAGGGCGGTGTGAAGACCGGGGATCTCGTCGACGACGATCTGGCCGTGCTTCTGGTTCGAGATCAGGACCCCTTCGTAGGACGGTGCGAGCACGTCGATCACGAGCTCGCGTTCCCGGTCGAGGCGCACGAAGCGGTTGCCGCCCTCTCGCTCGTACCCAGCGTCCAGGAGTGCCTCAAGCAGCCGGGCATCTCCACAGACGTCGAACGGCACGCCCATGTCGGCGTCAGCGGTCTCGCGCGCTGGTGCCAACTCGGTCGCACCGTGGACGTGGACCAGCAGTGTCACAGCCAGCCCTCCGACGAGGCGATACGGAACGTCGAGCAGGGCGCTGATCGTGGCGATGTCCGCCGCGGCGAGCCAGCCGGCGTCGGTGGCGCGCGAGGTCGAGACGAGCACCAGCTCGCTCACGACGGCACCGCCATCTCCGACAGCAGCCGCGCTCGCAGGTGGTTCGCAGCCGCCTCGTCCCCGTCCTGTTCCAGGGTGACCCAGACCCGCCACGGGTCCGCGAGGCGCAGCCCGGCGCGCTCGGTGGCACTGGTCAACGCCCGCGGGTCGTCCGGAACGGCGATCGTCACAGTCGCGTCCGCCGCGGCGACCGGTGTGCAGCCAGCGTCGCGCAGGTCGACCAGACGCTCGGCCCAGATGGTCGTGCGGTCCGGCCGCGCCCATGGGGCGTAGTGGTCGGCTGCGACCTGCCCGGTGATGGCGTAGTCCACCTCGGCGTCCCGCAGCACGTTCGCGATGGCGGTGGTTGCGGGGACGGGCTCGTCCAGGGTGAGCCAGGACGCTGTGGTCCTCGGGCGCGGGTAGTGGGCCTGCAGCCACATCGTCGCCGTCTCGGTCGGCTGGATCGCCCAGCCTCCCTGGCGGCGGCGCTCGGCGACGTCGCGCAGCTGCTTGAGCGCCTGCGAGACCCGAGCCTGGGTCAGGTCGGTCTCCCGGGCGAGCTGGACCTGCGACCGCGGTGTCGGGTCGTTGAGCAGCGCGAGCGCAATAGCCAGGGTTCCCCAGGGCGCGCGGCCCGGCTTCGCGTTGCGGGAGTCGTCGGGCCTAGGGGCTGCGTGGAGGGTGTGGGCGTTTCCGTTGACGTCGATCAGGATCCCGCTCACCGGGCCGTGCGACGGGGCCACGAGCACGGACAGCCCGATGTCCCGCGCGGCGTCGAGAGCAGCGGGTGTGGCGGACTCGGCGATGACCAGGCGCCGGGGCGTCGGGGGGACGATGTACCGCAGGGTGTACCGGCCGACGCGCGAGGGGTGCAGCGTTTCGACGGTCCTAATGTCGTAGGCCGTCGGCAGCAGCTCCGGGCCTTCGAGCACGATGTCGGCGCGCCGGTCCAGGGTCAGCGTCGGCACGATGGCGTAGGACTGCGCGAGCGCCGCCCAGACGTCACTCATAAGCATAGTCAACTCCCATCTGACGATGCTTATATTCTAGTCACGAGCGCCGCCAAAGGATGGGCCCCGTGACTTCCCTCGGCGCGGCGGGCCGTGGAAGGCCGGCGCAGCCGTGGCCGCGTCCACGTTGATCGAAAGGCACCGCCAACCGGCTGAAGTCATCGGACGTCGGGACCCACTTCCATTCGAGTCCGCTGAAGCCGTGGCCGAACATCGCGTCTCGGTTCGCTGCGGACCGTCGATCGAACTGCTCAGTCTCGTGACGACGTGAACCGCGCGGCATGCAGTGCAAGAAGAGTCGAGGCTGTGATCTGTTGCCTGCGGCCTCGACTCTTCTTGCGTCACTCGCGAGCTGCTGCGCGAAACGAGGTACGGCGAGCGGTGACCCTGCGGATCGCCCTGGCACGATGTGCGGATGGCACGCTTCCGTCGCCGAGAAGTCGGCCCGCTCACGCCGAGTGACGTGAGTGTCGATCGATGGGCCCATCTGCCCGCGCCCACAGATCGCGCGTCAGAGCACGACGAAGAGGTGCCTGAGCACGGTCTTAGCCGCGCCGTGTGGACCGAACGAGACTTCGCGCAGCTCGGCTGGCACGACGCAACCATCTGGGCGTTCGACGTCCGGCGTGCTGATTACAGCGACCTCGACGCTCGGGCCTGGCCGACGGACCGAGTAGTGCTCGACCTGGACTACATCACCCGCTGGGTTCAGCCCAGCCGGGGACGACAGCACTTCACCTTCTGGGTAGCCCCATGCACCCTCGTCTTCGCAGGAGTCACCGAGTTGGTTCTCGACGTCCGCCCCGGTCGAATCGAAGACCTCGAGATCACCGACATCCACGCCGTCGACGGCGGCTGGCACGTCGAGGGCCACGGCATCGACATGAAGATCGCCGCGACCGGCTTCACCCAGACCTTCCGTCGGATCCCGGTTCACATCGAGGGCCAAAGCCTCGATCTCGCCGCGCGCGGCGGGTACAGCTACAGCGAACGTCCCGCCCCTATCTAGCGGAGCACCCGCCAGCCCCAGCCGACGGAGCCGCGAGCAGCCCAGCTCGCGAACCGCCGACGCGCCAGGTGTTCTCGTGCGTGAATTGCGTCGCCACAGCCCCAGCGCTACGAGCGGCCCGGTTCCCGCGGCGGCCTTGCGTGRCCAGCCGTCGACCGGCGAACGGCGCCACCCGACGACGCCCGCGCGTCTTGCGGAGGTTTCCGCATACCTGCCTTCAGAGGGACAGGTGTCAGCTTGCGCATCCGTGACTGCCCGGGAACCGACGTCGCGTCTTACGCACATCCCGGCGCACCTATCACCAGGAGCAACCGCTGCTCGAACCGCGTGAGGAGGTGGCGCCGTGGTGATGTCGATGCACAAGCTGACCCTCGGCGACGGCTACGCCTACCTGACCAGGCACGTTGCGGCCGGCGATGCTGACCTGGCGCCAGGTGACTCGCTCACGGCCTACTACGAGCAGACCGGTAACCCCGCGGGTTGCTGGTTGGGGCGAGGGCTCGAGTCGGTCGGCGACGGTCACGTGGCTGCCGGAAGCGTCGTCACCGAGCTGGCCATGACCCGGGTGTTCCGCGACGGCTGCGACCCGGTGACCAGTGCACCGTTGGGGCGGCCGTACCGGGCGACAGCGCCGGGTGAGGGCCGGCACGCGGTAGCTGGCTACGACCTGACGTTCACCGCGCCGAAGTCGGTCTCCGTCGCCTGGGGTCTGGCCGACGAGTCGACGCGAGCGACCCTCTACGAGGCGCACCGGGCGGCGCTGGCGTCGGCGCTGCAGTTCGTGGAGCACTCGGTGATCCGGACCCGGGTCGGCGCAGCCGGGTGCCGGCAGGTCAGGACGCGCGGCATGATCGCGGCCGCGTTCGACCACTGGGACTCCCGCGCCGGTGACCCGAACCTGCACACGCACGTCGTCGTCGCAAACAAGGTTCAGGGCCCCGACGGCGCGTGGCGGTCCGTGGACGGCCGCACCCTGCATGCGGCGGTGGTGACCGCCTCGGAGCTCTACGACGCCCTGCTCGCCGATGAGGTCACGCGGCGGATCGGCGCGTCGTGGTCGTCGYGTGATCGTGGGGAGCGCCGGAACCCCGCGTTCGAGCTGGACGGTGTCGGCGATGATCTGTTGGCCGAGTTCTCCGCCCGCTCGGAACAGATCCACTGCGCCGAGCAACGTTGGTCGGAGGAGTTCGCGGAGCGCCGCGGGCGGGCGCCGTCTCGCACGGAGACGACCCGGGCCCGGCAGCATCTGACCCGTGAGACCCGGCCACCGAAGGTCGTCCGTCCGTTGCGGGACCTGCTCGCCGATTGGGCCAACCGCGCTCGGGTGCTCACCGGTCTCGAGCCCGTCGACCTGGCCGCTCGGGCCCTGTCGGGAACCTATGGGCGTCCGCTGCGGGCGACCGACGTCGGTCCGGAGGTCCGGTCGGCGATCGTCGCGCAGGTCATCGATGACGTCTCGACTCGTCGGTCGGTGTGGTCGACCTGGAACCTGGGCGCCGCTGCGCTGCGGTCCTCGCTCGCGCTGCGTATGGCCTCCCCGGAGGACCGCCTCGAGCTGACGAACCATCTGGTGATCCAAGCGGGCGGCGCATGTGTACGGATCGACGACCAGGCAGACCCTGACCGGCRTCGCGTGGGTGAGGAGATGTTCACGTCGACGGAGCTTCTGCGGGCCGAGCGGACGCTGCTCGACGCCGTCGAGAAGGACCTCCCGATCGGGATCCATCCTCTGGCCGAGCGGATCGCCGATCGTGAGCTGTGCGATCTCGCCGACGACCAGCGCGACGCGACCAAGGCGGTGCTCCTGTCCTGACGAAGCCTCGACGTCCTGGTCGGGCCGGCGGGCTCGGGGAAGACGACGACTTTGGCGGCGCTAGCTGAAACCTGGCGGCATACGCACGGTGACGTCGTCGGGCTGGCGCCCTCGGCCAGTGCGGCAGCGACCCTGTCGACTGCGCTCGACGCCTGGTGCGAGACGACAGCCAAGTGGATCTACGAGTCAACGGGCGACGGTGCCGCGCGACGGGCGCTGCGGTACCAGGCGGAGATGGCCGTGCTTGGCGACCCCACCTCGACCTTTCTGGATCGGGGGGACGCGAACGACCGGCGCCACCGCCTGGCCTCGGACCAGGATCAGTGGCGATTCCGCCGAGGCCAGCTAGTGATCGTCGACGAGGCTTCGATGGCCGACACTCGCACGTTGGCCGCCCTCATCGACCAGGCGAGGGCCGCCGAGTCGAAGGTCCTGCTCGTAGGCGACCACCTGCAACGCGGAGCGGTCGACGCCGGCGGGGCGTTTGGGATGCTCGCCCGCCGCGGCCCCACCGCCGAGCTCCGAACGCTGTGGAGGTTCAGCAACCAGTGGGAGGCGCGCGCGACCCTGGACCTTCGCCACGGCGACCCCGCCGCTCTGGACGCCTACATCGAGCACGGCCGGGTCAGCCACGGCACGCACGACGACATGCTCGACAATGCGCTCTCTGCTGCGAGCGATGCTGAAGCGGAGGGCCGAACCGTCCTGCTCGCGGCCGCCGACCGGCGCACCGTCAACGAGCTCAACACCCGCACCCGCGCCGAACGCATCCGCACCGGCGCCGTTCGCACCACCGGCATCACACTGAGTGACGGACTGACCGGTGGTGTCGGGGACCGCATCGTCACCCGCCGCAACAACCGTCGCCTACGTACCAGCGACGGGTTCGTCCGCAACGGCGACCTCTGGCAGATCACCGATGTCCTGCCCGACGGCGGCCTGCGCGTCCAACCCGTCGCAGATCCGGCCAGCGGCACGCTGCGACTGCCGGCGGCCTACGTCACCGAGTCCGTTGAGCTCGGCTACGCCACCACCACCGCCCGCAGTCAAGGCATGACGGTCGACGAGACCCACACCGTGATCACCGCCGGCATGGGCCGCGAAGACCTCTACGTCGCCGTCAGTCGCGGCCGCCACCTAAACCGCCTCTATATCGCGACCGACCGGTCCGACCCCGACTGCCTCCCAAGCGGTGAGCCCGAGAGCGCCCGCGAGGTCCTCGACCGGATCCTCGCCACGACCAATGCCGAGCAGTCCGCCACCGAGACCTGGRCCATGCACCACCCGGACGATCCTCGGCCGCCGCTGCCGGCGACCCGTCCACAACCCGCCATCCCGCCGCTGCGTCCACAGATGATGCCGCGCCCCTTGACGCCCTCGCCCAGCCCGGTCCCCGATGGATCGGTACTGGAGCGGTGGTGACCACCCCAACCCACCGAAGGAGAACAACCATGTCGACAACCACGCAGACCGCAGTCACCGCTGCTCGCCAGTACTACCGCGTCAAGGACGCCGCCGCCGTCCTCGGCGTTCCGGTGCGGACGCTCTACCACCTCGCCGAGACTGAGCAGATCCCCTGCCGCCGGCTCGGCACCGTCATCCTCATCCCGGCCTCGTGGGTCGATCGAGAGCCCGCGCAGCCGCGCCGACGCTGATGTCCGTCACTCGGCGGACGTTGCCCTCGGGCACGGTGACGTGGCGCGCGAAGGTCTTCTTCGAGCACCGGGTCATCGCCGAGAAGTCGTTCCAGCGGAAGACCGACGCCAAGCGCTGGGAGGCCGACCAGCTGGTCAAGCTCCAGAGCGGCGCCTGGATCGACCCGACCCGCGGTCGGGTGTCCTTCGGATCGCTCGCCGAGGAGTGGCAGGGCTCGCGACAGCACCTCGCGGTCCGAAGCCAGGAGACGACGCAGTTCCTGCTCGACTCCTACGTCATCCCTCTGCTCGGTCGCTTTCCGATCGCCGTGATCTCCGCGACGGACGTCGAGCGTGTGCTCACGGCGATGCCGGTCCGAGGGCTGGCCACGGCCACCCGACGGCGCGTCCTGTCCGTCATCCGGCTGGTGCTCGACTACGCCGTCCGTGACCGGCGGATCTCCGTCAACGTCGCGCGCTCGATCCCGCTCCCCAAGGGCACGACCAAACGCGAGCCGCACTGGCTACGCGCGGAGCATCTGGGCAAGCTCGCCGACGCCATGCCGCCGAACTGCCGACCGGTCGTGCTCTTCCTCGGCCTGGCCGGCTGCCGGTTCTCGGAGATGTGTGCGCTCCGGGTCGACGACGTCGTCCAGACACCGCACGGCCTCGGCGTCCGCATCCACCGTGCCGCACCGCAGTCGAAGAGGACGAGCGGAGCGATCTTCGGCCCGACGAAGACTCACCAGACCCGCACCGTGCCGGTCCCACCGACCCTCGAGACCTACGTTCGGGACCGGATCGAGAGCGCCCCATCCGGGTCGTACCTGTTCCCGAGCCCGACGGGCGCGATCTGGACCAACACCAACTTCCGGGTCCGGTCCCGCTGGATCGAGACCACCCAAGCGGTCGGCCTGGCGGGCACGACGATCCACGACCTGCGCCACACCGCCGCCTCGCTGCTCATCGCCGCCGGAGCCGACGTGAAGGCGGTACAGATGATCCTCGGGCACGCCACGGCGACGATGACGATGGACCTCTACGGCCACCTGTTCTCGGAGGCGCCATGGGTCGCGATGGAGCGCATGCCGATGTTCCCTGAGCCCGAGGCCAACCCGCCGACGATCTAGTCTCAGGCCCCCGGACGTGCAGTCGTCCTCGATGCGGTCGTCTGCTCGACCTCCACGTCGACTTGATGGACCGTCCGCGGTCGCTCAGCCAAGCGCCAGGCTCACCTGAGGGCGCGGTGGCACCAGGGTGAAGTGTGACGAACAACGCCAGTTGGCCGAGCGCAAGGGGTGGCGTTCCAGATGGAACGCGCGTACGTTGCAACACGTTGTAAAGGACGTACAAGGCGTACATAGTCGCAAACGTCGTCATCAAGATCAGCTGGAGTTGTTGTGTCTGTGCTCGAACTGCCCGCCACCGAAGCGCGCACCCGGTTCAAGGACGTCCTGGATGCCGCCGAGGGAGGCCGTGCGACGTCGATCGTTCGCGACCGCGTCCACTTCGCGGTCGTCGAC
>NZ_JBFULZ010000170.1:0-9056 GCF_054049635.1 Cellulomonas sp. P5_C6
GCGGCAGCGTCGTGTTCACCCGCCAGCTCGTGGCGGACCTCCTGCGCTTCGGGGACCTCGACCTGGAGCTGGCGCTCCACGACGTCGACCAGGAGAGGCTCGACGTCGCCGAGGGAACCGCGCACCGCCTGGTCGAGCAGCTGGAGCACCCGGCGCGGATCAGCGCGACGCTGGACCGCAAGACGGCCCTGGACGGCGCCGACTTCGTCATCAACATGATCCAGGTGGGCGGGATCGACGCGACCATCACGGACCTCGAGATCCCCGCCCGCCACGGGCTGCGCCAGACCATCGGCGACACCACGGGCGTCGGCGGCGTCTTCCGCGCCCTGCGGACCTTCCCCGTGCTGACCGGGATCCTCGAGGACATGCGCGCGGTCTGCCCGGACGCGCTGCTGCTCAACTACACGAACCCGATGGCGATGAACGTCTGGTGGGCGTCCGTGGTCGCCCCCGACATCCGCACCTACGGCCTGTGCCACTCCGTGTACTGGACCGCGCACGACCTGGCCGGGCTGCTCGGGCTCGACGTCGAGCAGACCCGGTTCCGCGCGTTCGGCGTCAACCACCAGTCCTGGCTGCGCGACTGGACCACCCTCGACGGCGAAGACCTGTACCCACGCCTGGAGGCACGCATCGCGGAGGACAAGGAGCTCGAGCGCCGCGTCCGCGTCGAGATGTTCCGCCGCATCGGCTACTACCCGACCGAGACCAGCGAGCACTCCTCGGAGTACCTCTCGTGGTTCCTGCGGGACGACGAGCAGGTCGAGCGGTTCCGCATCGAGCCGCTGCAGTACATCGGGATCAGCCGCGAGAACGTCGCGGAGTACGAGCAGGCCAAGACGCTCCTGCGCGACGGGAGCGACCTGCCCCTCGAGGGCGGAGCCTCCGAGTACGCGCCGCAGGTCATCCACTCGATCCTGACCGGCACCACGCGCGAGATCCACGTCAACGTGCCAAACCACGGGCTCATCGACAACCTGCCGGCCGGCGCGGCCGTCGAGGTCCCGGCGCACGTCGACGGCAACGGCCTCGTCCCGATCGCCATGGGGCCGCTGCCGGTCCAGTGCGCCGCGCTCAACCGCACCTACCTGTCGGTCGCGGAGCTCACGGTCGAGGCCGTCCGCACCGGCGACCCGCGCCTGGTCCGGCAGGCCGTGCTCGTCGACGGCAACGCGAGCTCGACCCTGACCCCGGCCCAGATCTGGGACCTCTGCAACGAGCTCGTCACCGCCCACGGCGACCTCCTGCCCGAGCCCCTGCGCGTCCTCCTGTGACCGCCGCGCACACCCGGGACCTCGTCGACGACGCCGTCGCCAAGGGCGGCGCTGTCCTGTCGTTCAACGTCATCACGCTCGAGCACGCCGAGGGGATCGTCGCCGGCCTCGAGCGCGCCGGATCTCCCGGCCTCCTGCAGGTCAGCGAGAACGCGGTCCGGTACCGCCAGGGACGGATCGGCCCGCTGCTGGCCGCGTGCCGCGAGCTGGCGGAGCAGGCGACGGTGCCGATCGCCCTCCACCTGGACCACCTGCAGGACGCCGACCTCCTCCGCGAGGGAGTTGCACAGGCGGCCCGCTACGGCGTCTCGTCCGTGATGGTCGACGTCGCCCACCTGGACTTCGACGAGAACGTCGCGACGACGGCCGGGTTCGCTCGTGACGCGCGCGCCGCCGGACTCTGGGTCGAGGCCGAGCTCGGCGAGGTCGGCGGCAAGGACGGCCACGCGCCCGGCGTCCGCACGGACCCGGGCGAGGCGGCGGCGTTCGTCGCCGCGACGGGCGTCGACGGCCTCGCCGTGGCGGTCGGCTCGGTGCACGCGATGATGACCGCGACCGCGCACCTGGACCTCGACCTGATCGCCCGCCTCGCCCAGCAGGTCCCGGTCCCGCTCGTGCTGCACGGCTCCTCCGGCGTGCCGGCCGCGGCCCTGCAGGACGCGGTCCGCGCGGGCATCCGCAAGATCAACATCGGCACCGCGCTCAACGTCGCGCTGACGGCCCAGGTGAGGCAGGCGTTGGCTGCCGACGAGGCCCTGACGGACCCGCGTCGCTACCTCGCACCCGCCCGCGAGGCGATCGCGCAGGTCGTCGCCACCACCTGCGCGACGATCCACGCCGCCTGAGGCCCTACAGCCCCAGCACCCGCCGCGCGTTCCCCGCGTACACGGCCGCGAGCGCGTCGCCCGACAGCCCCAGCGCCGACACCGTCCACCGCCCCTGCGGCGGCACGACCTCGTCCGGCGCGTAGTCGAACGCCTCGTCGTCGGTCTCCAGGAACCGGAAGTGCGTGGTCAGCGCCTCGTCGGTCAGCGGGAACGCGTCGGTGCCGAACAGCACGCGGTCGCCGAACCGCTCGATCAGCCGACGGGTGCGCCGGGGCTGGCGGCCCAGCTCGGCCATGCGCCCGCCGATGTCGACGTTCCAGTTCGGCGCGGCCGCCAGCAGCCGCTCCACGCGGTCCAGGTCCTCGGCGACGCAGCCGACGTGGGCGCCGACGTACGTCGTCCCGGGCGTTGCCAGCACCAGCGACTCCAGCGCCGTGAGCAGCCGGTCGAACGTCGGGTGCACCGCACGGTCCCCGAACCACCACTCCGGGTTGGCCTGCAGCTCGTCGATCCGCTCGTTGGTGGCGTCGACGGGGTCGAAGAACGCGACCGGGTCCGCGACGTGGATGAGCACGGGCAGCCCGAGCGACCCGGCGAGCTCGAGGACGGCGACCACCCGAGGGTCGTCGGGGAGCACGAGCGCCCCGGAGGCGTCGCGGACCGTGAGCCCGAGGTTCTTCCAGACCTTGAGCCCGCGGGCGCCGCGAGCAGCACAGTCGCGCAGCTGCGCCTCGATCTGCGAAGGCCCGTCCGGCTGCGCCAGCACCCCCCAGTCGAGCTGGCAGAACGTGAGGAACCGGCCCGGGTGCGCCCGGTCGTACCGGTCGAGGTTGGCCTCGAGCTCGTCGCCGTGCATCCCGTCGAGGTTGACGACCGTCGCGACGTTGCGTCGGTCCATGAGCGCGAGCAGCTCGTCCACCGAGGGGGCGGTCCAMCCGGGCGGCGTGAGCCAGCGACCGAGGTGGTTGTGCACGTCGATGCAGGCCACGGCGCTGCGGTCGACGTGCGTCGCGGTCGCGGCGAGCCGGCTGCGCGGGTGCCAGTCGGCCAGGCGAAGGTGGGCGGCGGCGGCCCAGTCGGGCGTGGTCATGGCGCGGTCCTCTCCGGGGCGCTCACCAAGAGTGAGCGTTTGAGGCAGTTTCATTGCGGATCGATCACTTCGGTACGCAGTATTGCGCACACGGCGACGCGATGGACCCGGAGCCGGGAGCAGAGAGGCAGCACCCCGTGAGCGAGAGCATCACCGCACGAGAGATCGCCAGCCAGCCGTCCGTCTGGGCGCGAGCCCTGCAGGACGCGGCGACGTCCGGCGCGATCTTCGGCGCCCCGGGACACCGGGTCCTCGTCCTGGGCTGCGGCACCAGCGCCTTCGTCGCCGAGTCCGTCGCGGTCCTGCGCGAGCAGGCCGGCCTCGGCCTGACCGACGCGGCCTACGCCTCCGAGTGGCGCCCGGGCCGGACCTACGACCGGGTGCTCGTGATCAGCCGCTCGGGCACGACGAGCGAGGTGCTGGCCGCCCTGGAGCTGGTCGAGCCCGGCACCCCCGTCGCCGCGATCGTCGGCGTCGAGGACAGCCCGATCGCCCGCCGGGCCGACCACGTCCTCCTGCTCGACTACGCCGACGAGAGCTCCGTGGTGCAGACCCGCTTCCCGACGACGGTCCTCGCGATCGCCCGCGCCGCGTTCGGCGACGCCACCGAGCACCTCGTGGACGCCGCGCAGCGCGTGCTCGACGCCCCGCTCCCGGTGCCGGTCGACGGCATCGACCACGTCGTCTACCTCGGCACCGGCTGGACCCACGGGCTCGCCCAGGAGGCGGCGCTCAAGGTGCGCGAGGCCGCGCAGGCCTGGTCGGAGTCCTACCCGGTGCTCGACTACCGGCACGGACCCATCGCGGTCGCCCACCCGGGCTCGCTGGTCACCATCTTCGGCGCCGCGGACCCCGCGATGGTCGCCGACATCGAGGCCACGGGCGCCCGCGTCCTGGCCACCGACGACGACCCCCTGGTGCAGCTCGTGCAGGCCCAGCGGTTCGCCGTCGAGCTCGCCGAGAGCCGGGGCCTCAACCCCGACACCCCGCGCCACCTGACCCGCTCCGTCGTCCTGTCCTGACGAGCACCGCCACCGACCCCGAGGAGAACGAGTTGTCCCCCCAGCGCTCGCCCCGTACGCGAATCGCCGCCCTCGCCGCGGCCACCGCCGTCATCGCCTCCCTGTCCGTGACCGCGTGCTCCAGCGGCACCCCGCAGGGCGCCGCCACCTTCGACCCCGAGGCCAAGACGACCATCACGTGGTGGACCGGCCAGGCCGACCAGGCCGAGACGATCCTCGAGGGTCTGGCCAAGGACTTCGAGGAGCTGCACCCGAACGTCACGGTCGACATCTCGTCGGGAGCCCCCTCGACCGACGAGCTGCTGCAGAAGCTGTCCGCGGGCTTCGCAGGCAACACCTACCCCGACGTCTCCTACGCCTACGGCTCGTGGGCCAGCGAGCTGCAGGCCTCCAAGCGCACGCTCGACATCACCGAGCAGGTCACGGACCCGGACGTGAAGTGGGACGAGTTCCCCGAGGCGGCCCGGCAGACCGCCCAGCCCGGCGGCGGCACGACGATCGGCTTCCCGGCCGTCGTCGACAACCTGACCCTCATCTACAACAAGACGGTCTTCGACGCCGCCGGCGTGGACTACCCGACCGAGGACTGGACCTGGGACGACTTCCGGACCGCGGCCAAGAAGCTGACCGACCCGAGCACGAACACCTACGGCTACGGCTACTCGGTGTCGGGCTCGGAGGAGACCACCTGGCAGTTCTGGCCGCACCTGTGGCAGAACGGCGGCGAGATCCTGTCCGACGACCAGAAGACCGCGACCTTCGACTCCGACGCCGGCGTGAAGTCCCTCACGCTGCTGCGCGACATGGCCGTCGACGACAAGTCGATCTACCTCGACCAGACCGACACCAAGGCGGCCGAGCTGTTCGCCAGCGACCGGATCGGCATGATCACGTCCGGCCCCTGGACCCTCTACGACCTGCAGACGGCCAAGACGTCGTACGGCGTCGTGCCCCTGCCGGGGACGGACGGCAACCACGAGAGCGTGTCCGGCCCGGACCTGTGGGTGCTGTTCGACCACAAGGACGCCAACCGCGCCCACTGGTCGTACGAGCTGACCAAGTGGCTGACGTCGGCGGAGCAGGACATCAAGTGGAACGTGGCGTACGGCAACCTGCCGCTGCGCTCGTCGGAGGCCCAGTCGCCCGAGTTCCTCGCGCAGGTGGAGGCGCTGCCGGGCCTCGACGTCATGGCCGCCAACATGGTCAACTCCAAGCACGCCCGGCCCACCGTCAAGGGCTACGTCAAGCTCTCCGAGGCGATCGGGTCGGCGATCTCCGAGGTGATGCAGGGTCAGGGCGATCCGGCTGACGCGCTGACCGCAGCCGCCGCCACCGCGACGAAGGCGCTCGGAGGGTGACGATGGCGAGCACGACCGCCCCCGCCCGGCGACGCGGCGCGTTCCTGCCGCAGGCGCACGCGCCGCGCGAGGCGGTGACCCCGGGCCGCCGCAAGGAGCGTCGCCGGGCCGGGCTGCAGGGCTGGGGCTTCGTCGCCCCCGCGATGCTCATCGTGCTCGGCCTGTCGATCTTCCCCGCGGCCTGGGCGTTCTGGCTCTCGCTGCAGAGCTGGGACGGCTTCTCGACGCCGACGTGGGTCGGCCTCGGCAACTACCAGGCGATGGTGACCGACGCCGCCCTGCGCGACGCGGTCGGCCACACGATCCTCTACACCGCGCTCTTCGTTCCGTCGTCCGTGCTCATGGGCATGGCCCTGGCGATGCTGCTCAACCGCTCGCTGTTCCTCATCGGCTTCTACCGGACGGCGATCTTCCTGCCGTTCGTGGCCTCCGCCGCGGCGACCGGCATCCTCACGACGTACCTGTTCAACCCGCAGTTCGGCCTGGCCAACACGGTCCTGCGCGCCCTGCACCTTCCTCAGCAGGGCTGGCTCGAGGACCCCTCGCAGGCGATGGTCGTCATCACGCTCATGTCGCTGTGGGGGCAGGCCGCGTTCACCACCGTGATCTACCTGGCGGCCCTGCAGGACATCCCCGGGGAGCTGCTCGAGGCCGCCCGCATCGACGGGGCGAACCGGTGGCAGTCGTTCTGGCACGTGACGTTCCCGCAGCTTGCCCCCGTGACGGTGTTCGTCACGGTCTGGCAGGTCATCGAGGCCATCCAGCTCTTCGACCTCGTCTACACGACCACCCGCGGCGGCCCCCTCGACGCGACGCAGACGATCGTCTACTACCTGTGGCAGACGGCCTTCAAGAACCTCGAGTTCGGCTACGCCTCGGCGGTGGCCTACGGCCTGTTCGCGGTGACCCTGATCATCACCGGCGGGGTCGTCCTCTACTCCCGGCGCGCGAAGGTCGAGGCGTTCTGATGGCCGTCCAGATGCTGTCCCGCACACCGGTGCCCGACACGCCCGACGACATCCGGCTCACGCGCCGCGGCGGGCGCCGGCACTGGTGGTGGCACCTCCTGCTCGCCCCGGTCGCGTTCCTGTTCGCGCTGCCGTTCGTGCAGATGTTCCTCACGGCCCTGACGCCGGCGTCGGAGATCAACAAGTTCCCGCCCAAGCTGATCCCGTCGACCCTCACGCTCGACGGCTTCACCAAGCTGTTCGCCGACTCCGACATCCTGCGCTGGCTGCTCAACACGGTGATCGTCTCGACCGTCGGCGTCGCGTCGCACCTGGTCCTGTGCTCGCTCGCCGGGTACGGGTTCGCACGGCTGAAGTTCCCCGGCCGCACGTTCGGGTTCCTGGCCATCGTCGCGACGATCATGATCCCGACCCAGCTGCTCATGGTCCCGACGTACGTGATGTTCGCGAAGGTCGGCCTGATCGACACCCTCGGCGCCGCGATCGTCCCGTGGCTGGCCTCGGCGTTCGGCATCTTCCTCATGCGGCAGTTCTTCCTGTCGCTGCCCGCCGAGCTGGAGGAGGCCGCGGTGCTCGACGGCTGCTCCCGCCTCGCGGTGTTCTGGCGGGTCGTGCTCCCGCTGGCCAAGCCGGCGCTGGCGACCCTGGCGATCTTCACGCTGCTGGGCTCCTGGAACGACCTGGTCTGGCCGCTGATCGCGATCAACGACCCGAGCAGCTTCACGCTGCAGCTCGGCATCACCAACTTCCAGGGCGACCGCCGCACGGACTGGTCGCTGCTCATGGCGGGCAACGTCGTCGCGACCCTGCCGCTCATCGCGTTCTTCGTGATCGCGCAGAAGCAGTTCATCGCGACCATGACCTTCTCGGGGCTCAAGGGATGAGGGCCGTCCTCGTCGCCGGCGACGCCAACGTCGACCTCGTGCTCCGCGGCGACGTGGTCCCGCGGTTCGGGCAGGCCGAGCAGCTGGTCGACTCCGGCGAGCTGGTGCTGGGCGGCAGCGCGTCGATCGCGGCCTGCGGCATCGCGCGGCTCGGGGTGCCGACGTCGCTGGTGGCACGCGTGGGCGACGACGCCTTCGGTCGGTTCCAGCTCGACGGGCTCGCCGCCGCCGGGGTCTCCACCACGCACGTCGTCGTCGATCCCGTCGTGCCCACCGGCCTGTCGGTGATCCTGTCCGCTCCCGACGACCGCGCGATCCTCACCGTGCCGGGCACCATCCCGACCCTGCGCGCGTCCGACGTCCGCGCCGCGCTCGCGGCCACCGGAGCGACCCACCTGCACGTCGCGTCGTACTTCCTGCAGCCGACGCTGGCGGCCGAGCTGCCCGGGCTCCTGTCGGAGGTCCGCGCCGCCGGAGTCACCGTCAGCCTCGACACCAACTGGGAYCCGGCGGAGCGGTGGACCGGCGTTCTCGAGCTCCTGCCGCTCGTCGACGTGTTCCTGCCGAACCTCGCCGAGCTGCGCGCCCTCGGCTCCGGCTCCGACACCGACATCGCGCGGGACCTGGCCCGTCGAGGACCCCGGGTCGTGGTCAAGGCCGGTGCCGACGGGGGCTGGTCCCTCGACGCCGCCGGCGCGTTCGTCCAGGCCCCCGGCCTGTCGGTCGACGTCGTCGACACCACCGGCGCGGGCGACAGCTTCGACGCCGGCTACCTCGCCGCCCTCGCGCACGGGGTCGCCGACGAGGCCGAGCGCCTCCGCTGGGCCACCGCGGCGGGCTCGCTGTCGACGCTCGGCAGCGGCGGGACCGGGCGGCAGGCCTCCCTGGCGGACCTCGGGGTCGCATGATCACGGCCGCCGCCGTCAGCCCGTCCCTCGACGTCACGTACCTGGTCGAGGAGCTGTCCGGCATCCAGCGGCCGCTCGAGGTGCACCGCGTGGCCGGCGGCAAGGCGCTCAACGCGGCCCGCGCCGCGGCTCTGCTGGGCTCGACGGCCGCGGCCGTCGCGGTGCTCGGCGGGGGAACGGGCACGGTCGTCGCGGACCTCGCGCGCGCCGACGGGATCGACCTGCGGGTGGTCGACGGCGGCGAGCTGACCCGGACGTGCACGAGTGTGCACGCGCGGTCCGACGGCGGCCTCACGGAGATCTACGAGCACGCGACGCCGGTGTCCCGCGCGGTGTACGACGCGTTTCTCGACGCACTCGTCGCGACCCTGCACGACCGCCCCGGCTGGTGTCTGGTGAGCGGCGGCTTCCCGGACGGGCTGGGCCCCGACGCCCTCGGCGAGCTCGCGGCGCGCATCCCCGCCGGCACACGCCTGGCCGTGGACAGCCACGGGCCCGCGCTGCGCGGCCTGACGCGCGGCCCGGACCTGCTCAAGATCAACCGCGCCGAGGCGTGCGAGCTGCTCGACGCGCCGCCGACGACCGCCCTCGCGGAGCTCGTCGGGGCGCTGTACGCCCGCACAGGCTCGCTGGTGGTGGTGACCGACGGCGTGGCCGGCCTGCGCGCCACCGACGGCACCCGCACCCTCGCAGCCGCGCTGCCCGGCGTGGTCGGTCAGTTC
>NZ_JBFULZ010000171.1:0-9012 GCF_054049635.1 Cellulomonas sp. P5_C6
GAAGAAGATCACGCCGAACAGCAGGGCCGCGGTCCACGAGACGCCCCCGGTGACGGCCGACCAGCCGATGAGCACCGGCATGCAGCCCGCGGCGCCGCCCCACACGATGTTCTGCGGCGTGCGGCGCTTGAGGATCATGGTGTAGCCGACGACGTAGATGAGGATCGCCGCCGCCGTGAGCCACGCCGACGCCGGGTTCACCATGACGGCGAGCCACGCGAGCGAGAGCACCCCGAGCGCGAGCCCGAAGACCAGCGCGGCCCGCGGGGAGATCTCGCCGGTGACGATCGGCCGCCGCTTGGTGCGGTTCATGATCTTGTCGATGTCGCGGTCGAGGTAGCAGTTGAGGACGTTCGCGGACCCGGCCGCGGCAGCGCCTCCGACCAGCGTGGCGACCACCAGGCCGAACGGGGGGAACCCGCCCTGGGCCAGGATCATCGTCGGCAGCGTGGTGACCAGCAGCAGCTCGATGACGCGCGGCTTGGTCAGCGCGACGTACGGACCGACCTTGTTCCGGACGCGTGCGAGGGGGCCGGCGGGAGCCTGCAGGACGGCCTTCTCAGCGGCTGCCGGGGTCGACGCGGAGGACGCTCCGGCGTCATCGACTGACAGGGGGCTGCTGAGGCGCACGCGCTGCGGTTCCGTTCGTGTTCCGGCGGGGAGATCTCGCGCAGCCATGCTACGGCCTGGACCTGCGCCGAGGCGCGACGCGAGCCACGGAACGCCGCACGGGTGGTGTGAGATCTGTCGCTCGTCGCTCGCGTGGTCACGCCCGGCGGCACCTGCCAGGTGCGCTATAGGGTCGGATCGCACGGTCTGACGACCGCCACGTCGGCGCGACGTCCCACCTGTGCCCGGCATCCCGCTGTGGGTGCCCGATCTCGTCGGACACGACACCCGGCCGACGGCGCGGGTGGGAATGAGGTGCGGTGAACGCGAAAGCTCCCCTGGCCGAGACGGTCGGATGGACGGACCTCGACCTGCGGGCGGTGGACACCGTGCGTGTCCTGGCCGCCGACGCGGTCGAGAAGGTGGGCAACGGGCACCCGGGAACGGCGATCAGCCTCGCCCCCGCCGCCTACCTGCTCTACCAGAACGTCCTGCGGCACGACCCGGCGGACCCGCACTGGCTCGGCCGCGACCGGTTCATCCTGTCCGCCGGCCACTCCAGCCTCACGCAGTACATCCAGCTCTACCTCGCGGGCTTCGGCCTGGAGCTCGAGGACCTGGAGGCGCTGCGCACCTGGGGCTCGAAGACCCCGGGCCACCCGGAGTACAAGCACACGACGGGTGTCGAGATCACCACCGGTCCCCTGGGCCAGGGCCTCGCCTCGGCCGTGGGCTTCGCGATGGCGTCGCGACGCGAGCGCGGCCTGCTCGACCCCGAGGCGGCGCCGGGCACCAGCCCGTTCGACCACTTCGTCTACGTCATCGCCTCCGACGGCGACCTGCAGGAGGGCGTCACCTCCGAGGCCTCGTCCATCGCCGGCACGCAGGAGCTCGGCAACCTCATCGTGGTGTGGGACGACAACCACATCTCGATCGAGGGTGACACCGAGATCGCGTTCACCGAGGACGTCGTCGCGCGCTACGAGGCCTACGGCTGGCACGTGCAGTTCGTGGACTGGACCGGTGGCCCCGACGGCTACCGCGAGGACGTCGACGCCCTGCACGCCGCGATCGAGGCGGCCAAGGCCGTCACCGACCGCCCGTCGTTCATCGGCCTGCGCACGCTCATCGCGTGGCCCACGCCCACCAAGACGAACGACCACTCGTCGCACGGGTCCAAGCTGGGCGGCGAGGCGATCGCGGGCCTCAAGGAGCTGCTGGGCTTCGACCCCGAGAAGACCTTCGAGGTCGACCCCGAGGTCATCGCGCACACCCGCGGCCTCTCGGCGCGCACCGCCCCGGCCAAGGCCGAGTGGCAGACCGCCTACGACGCCTGGCGCTCCGCGAACACCGACAAGGCCGCCCTGCTCGACCGGCTCGTCGCCGGCGACCTGCCGGACGGCTGGACCGACGCGCTCCCGGTGTTCCCGGCGGGCAAGGCCGTCGCCACCCGCGCGGCGTCCGGCGAGGTGCTGAGCGCGCTGGCCCCCGTGCTGCCCGAGCTGTGGGGCGGCTCGGCCGACCTCGCCGGCTCGAACAACACGACGATGAAGGGCGAGCCGTCCTTCATCCCCGCCAAGCGGTCCACGCACGAGTTCGCGGGCGACGAGTTCGGTCGCACCCTGCACTTCGGCATCCGCGAGCACGCGATGGGCGCGATCCTGTCGGGCATCCGGCTGCACGGCCTGACCCGGCCGTACGGCGGGACGTTCTTCACGTTCAGCGACTACATGCGCGGCTCGGTCCGTCTCGCCTCGCTCATGGGGGTCCCCGCGGTCTACGTGTGGACGCACGACTCCATCGGCCTCGGCGAGGACGGCCCGACGCACCAGCCGATCGAGCACCTGGCGGCCGTCCGCGCGATCCCCGGACTCACGGTGGTCCGCCCGGCCGACGCCAACGAGACGGCGGCGGCGTGGGCCGCGACCATCGAGCACACCACCGGGCCCGTCGCCCTCGTCCTCACGCGCCAGAACGTCCCGACGTTCCCGCGCGGCGAGGACGGCTACGCGACGACCGAGGGCGTCGCCAAGGGCGCGTACGTGCTGCTCGAGGCGAGCAGCGGCACGCCGGACGTCATCCTCATCGGCACGGGGTCCGAGGTGCAGCTCGCCGTCGCAGCGCGCGAGACGCTCGAGGCCGCCGGCGTGGCCACCCGCGTGGTGTCCGCACCGTCGCTCGAGTGGTTCGGCGAGCAGGACGAGGACTACCGCCAGTCGGTGCTCCCCTCGTCGGTCAGGGCGCGCGTCTCGGTCGAGGCCGGCATCGCGCTGTCCTGGCACAAGCTCGTCGGCGACGCCGGGCGCTCGGTCTCCATCGAGCACTACGGGGCGTCGGCCGACGACAAGACGCTGTTCCGCGAGTTCGGCTTCACGCCCGAGGCCGTCGTCGCGGCGGCGCACGAGTCGATCGCCGCCGCGCGCGGCGGTGTCGGGCCGGCGACCACGGCCGGCCTCCCGAACAACGTTGGTCTGACGGGCGACCAGCAGGTCTGAGTCTGAACGGTCACGCCGGCCCCGGGCTCCGGGGCCGGCGTGCGGGAGAAGGGGATCGACCATGGCAGCGAACAGYACCCCCCTGGCACGGCTGGCGGACGCCGGCGTAGCGATCTGGCTCGACGACCTCTCGCGCGAGCGTCTGCGCACCGGGAACCTCGCCGACCTGATCGCCGAGAGCGGCGTCGTCGGCGTGACCACCAACCCGTCGATCTTCGCGAGCGCGCTCGCGAAGGGTGACGCCTACGACGCGCAGCTGCGCGAGCTCGTCGGCGCCGACGTGGACGACGCGGTCTTCCGCATCACCACGGACGACGTCCGGCAGGCCGCCGACGTGCTGCGGCCCGTGTACGACGCGACGTACGGCGTCGACGGCCGCGTGTCCATCGAGGTCGACCCGCGTCTGGCGCGGGACACCGAGGGGACGATCGCGTCCGCGAAGGCGCTGTGGGCCACGGTCGACCGGCCCAACGTCTTCATCAAGATCCCCGCGACGCTGGAGGGCCTGCCCGCCATCACGGCCGTGCTCGCCGAGGGCATCAGCGTCAACGTCACGCTGATCTTCGGGCTCGAGCGCTACCGGGCGGTGCTCGACGCCTTCCAGTCGGGGCTCGAGGGCGCCCAGGCCAACGGCCACGCCCTGGCACCGATCGCGTCGGTCGCGTCGTTCTTCGTCTCCCGCGTGGACACGGCCATCGACCCGCGGCTCGACGCCCTCGGCACACCCGAGGCCGCCGCACTGCGCGGCAAGGCAGCCATCGCGAACGCCCGGCTCGCCTACGGCGTCTACGAGGAGGTCGTCGCCGCCGACCGGTGGGCCGCGCTCGCCGCCGCCGGCGCGCACCCGCAGCGGCCCCTCTGGGCCTCCACGGGAGTCAAGGACAAGGCCTACCCGGACACGTTGTACGTCGACGAGCTGGTCGTCGCGGGCGTCGTCAACACGATGCCCGAGGCCACCCTCAAGGCCGTCGCGGACCACGGGGGCGACGGCAGCGACACCGTCACGGGGACCCAGGCCGAGGCGCAGCGCGTCATCGACCGCCTCGCGGCCGTGGGCATCGACATCGACCAGGTCACGGAGCAGCTGGAGGACGAGGGCGTGGAGAAGTTCACCACCAGCTGGGGGGAGCTGCTCACGACGGTCACCGACGGGCTCGCCGCCGCCGCGAAGCAGAACGAGTCCGGGGACGCCAGGTGAGCCCGAGCAAGGTCTCCGCGGGAAACAACCCGCTGCGCGACCCGCGCGACCGCCGCCTCCCGCGTATCGCGGGCCCGTGCGGGCTGGTCATCTTCGGCGTCACGGGCGACCTCGCCCGCAAGAAGCTCATGCCCGCCGTCTACGACCTGACCAACCGCGGCCTCCTGCCGCCCGGGTTCGCGCTGACCGGCTTCGCGCGGCGCGACTGGGCACGCCAGGACTTCGAGCAGATCGTGCACGACTCGGTCAAGGAGCACGCCCGCACGCCGTTCCGTGAGGCGACGTGGCGCCAGCTCTCGGAGGGCATCCGCTTCGTCCAGGGCACGTTCGACGACGACGACGCCTTCGACCGGCTCCGCGACACGGTCGAGGAGCTCGACTCCTCCCGCGGGACGGGCGGCAACCACGCGTTCTACCTCTCCGTGCCGCCGAGCGCGTTCCCCGTCGTCTGCAAGCAGCTGGCGCGGTCCGGCCTCTCGCAGCCGGAGGAGGGCAAGTGGCGCCGCGTCGTCATCGAGAAGCCCTTCGGGCACGACCTCAAGAGCGCCCAGGAGCTCAACGAGATCGTCTCGAGCGTCTTCCGCCCGGACGACATCTTCCGGATCGACCACTACCTGGGCAAGGAGACGGTCCAGAACCTGCTGGCGCTGCGCTTCGCCAACCAGCTGTACGAGCCCATCTGGAACGCCAACTACGTCGACCACGTGCAGATCACGATGGCCGAGGACATCGGCATCGGCGGCCGCGCGGGCTACTACGACGGCATCGGTGCGGCCCGGGACGTCATCCAGAACCACCTCCTGCAGCTGCTCGCCCTCACCGCGATGGAGGAGCCGGCGTCGTTCGAGGCCTCCAGCCTGACGGCGGAGAAGATCAAGGTGCTGTCGGCGGTGCGGCTGCCCCGCGAGATCGGCAAGCACACCGCGCGCGGCCAGTACGCGGCGGGGTGGCAGGGCGGCGAGAAGGTCGTCGGCTACAGCGAGGAGGAGGGCTTCAACCCGGAGTCCACCACCGAGACGTTCGCCGCGATCAGGGTGGACATCGACAACCGCCGCTGGGCCGGGGTGCCGTTCTACCTGCGGACCGGCAAGCGGCTCGGCCGGCGTGTCACGGAGATCGCCGTGGTGTTCAAGCGCGCGCCGCACCTGCCCTTCGAGTCGACCGCCACGGAGGAGCTGGGCAAGAACGCCCTGGTCATCCGCGTGCAGCCCGACGAGGGCGTGACGCTGCGGTTCGGCGCCAAGGTGCCCGGCACCGCCATGGAGGTCCGGGACGTCACGATGGACTTCGGCTACGGGCACGCGTTCACCGAGTCCTCCCCCGAGGCCTACGAGCGCCTGATCCTCGACGTCCTGCTGGGCGACCCGCCGCTGTTCCCGCGGCACGAGGAGGTCGAGCTGGCCTGGAAGGTGCTCGACCCGGTGACGGCCTACTGGGCCGACAGGGGCAAGCCGGAGGAGTACCGCTCCGGCACGTGGGGACCGGAGTCGGCGGACAAGATGATGGCGCGCGACGGTCGCGTCTGGAGGCGGCCATGATCATCGAGATGCCGAACACGACCACGCGCGACATCAACAAGCGCCTGCTCAAGGAGCGGGACGAGGGCGGCGCGATCGCGCTGGGTCGGGTGCTCACGCTCATCATCTCGGTGGGCGACCGCGACCCCGACGAGGCGATCGACGCCGCGAACGACGCGAGCCGCGAGCACCCGTGCCGCGTCATCGTCCTGGCGAACGACAGCAAGGACCGCGCGTCGAACCTGGACGCGCAGATCCGGCTCGGGGGCGACGCCGGCGCCAGCGAGGTGCTGGTGCTGCGGCCGTCCGGGCAGCTCGAGCGTCACCTGGACACGCTCGTCATCCCGCTGCTGCTCCCCGACGCACCGATCGTCACGTGGTGGCCGTACGAGATCCCGGACAACCCAGCCGAGCACCCGCTCGGGCACATGGCGACGCGCCGGATCACCGACACGACGCAGTGCGCGCGCCCCAACGCCGCGCTGCGCAAGCTCGCGGCGTCCCACACCGACGGCAACACCGACCTCGCCTGGACGCGGGCGACCCTGTGGCGCGGCYTCATCGCCGCGACGCTGGACCAGCCGCCGTACGAGCAGGTGCACAAGGCCGTCGTCGTCGGCGAGAGCACGCACCCGTCGGTCGACCTCATGGCGGCCTGGCTGGCCTACGCGCTGCGCTGCCCGGTGGAGATCGAGCGGGTGAAGGACGCCCTCGCGATCACGCAGGTGCGCCTGGAGCGCTCGTCGGGCGACATCGTGCTCGACCGTCCGGACGGCAAGACGGCCGCGCTGCGGCAGCCCGACCAGCCCGAGCACCGGATCGCCCTGCCCATCCGCCAGCTGCGCGAGTGCCTGGCGGAGGAGCTGCGGCGGCTCGACGCGGACGAGGTCTACGGCGAGGTGCTGCAGAAGGGCCTCGCGAGGATCGACGCGTGACCCGCGACGTCGTCGTCCACCCGGACGCACGGGTGCTCGCGGAGTCGGTGGCGGCGCGGCTGCTCACGCACCTGGTCGACGTGCAGTCGCACCGCTCCCCCGTGCACGTCGTGCTCACGGGGGGCACGGTCGGCATCGCGTCCCTGGCTGCCGTCGCGGCCAGCCCGGTGCGGGACGCGGTCGACTGGACCGGCGTGCACCTGTGGTGGGGCGACGAGCGGTTCCTGCCCGACGGGCACCCCGACCGCAACGAGACGCAGGCCCGCGACGCGCTCATCGACGCGCTGGGTGAGGCCCTGCCGGTCGAGAACGTGCACGCGATGCCCGCGCTCTCGGACGACGTGCCGACGCCCGAGGCCTCGGCCGACGCGTACGCGCAGTCGCTCGCCGACGCCGGCTCGCCCGCCTTCGACGTGCTGCTGCTCGGCATGGGACCGGACGGCCACGTCGCGTCGCTGTTCCCCGGCCACGAGGCGCTCGGCGTCACCGGCCGGCCCACGACCGGGGTGCACGGATCGCCGAAGCCCCCGCCCGAGCGCGTCTCGCTCACCTACGACGCGATCCGCGCCGCGCGCGAGGTCTGGGTGGTCGCCGCCGGCGCCGAGAAGGCCACCGCCGTCGCGTCCGCCCTGCGCGGGGCCCCGGTCACGACCACGCCAGCCTCCGGCGCCCTGGGCACCGAGCGGACGCTGTGGCTGGTCGACATCGCCGCGACCGAGGGTCTGGGCACGCCCGCCGCGCTCGCGACGACGTCCTCGGCCTTCCCCGCCGCCCCGGAGACGCCGACCGAGCTCTGGAACCACGTCGACCACTACTTCTCGGTCCTCGCCCCGGAGGACTCGGCGCTGGTCGAGACCCGGCACGCCGCCGTCGCCGCGGGCCTGCCCGACATCGCGGTCGCCCCCAACCAGGGCAAGCTCCTGCACCTGCTCGCGCAGAGCATCGGGGCGCGGCGGATCCTCGAGATCGGCACGCTCGGCGGGTACAGCACCGTCTGGCTGGCCCGCGCCCTGCCCACCGACGGTCGGCTCACCACCCTCGAGATCGACCCCGAGCACGCGCGGGTCGCCACGGAGTCGCTGGCCCGGGCCGGCGTCGGCGAGCTCGTGGACGTCCTCGTCGGGCCGGCCGCCACGACCCTGGACGGGCTGATCGCCGACGGTGCCGAGCCGTTCGACCTCGTGTTCGTCGACGCCGACAAGGAGTCGATCCCCCGCTACCTCGAGCAGGTGCTGTCGCTGACTCGTCCCGGTGCGGTCGTCGTCGTCGACAACGTGGTCCGGGGCGGCGCGGTCATCGAGCCGTCCCACCCCGACGAGCGGGTGCAGGGGGTTCGCTCGATGGTGGGCCTGCTCACGGGCCACCCGCGCTACGACAGCACGGTCGTCCAGACCGTCGGCAGCAAGGGGCACGACGGCTTCGCGCTCCTGCGGGTCCGCGACTGACCCGTCCCGCGCGCACGACGAAGGGGCCCCCGATCTCGGAGGCCCCTTCGTCGTTCAGGTCTGCTCAGCCGCCGCGCTTCGCGCGGAGCGCCGCCAGCGCCTCGTCGAGGATCGCGGCGCCGTCCTCGTCGGACCGCCGCTCCTTCACGTAGGCCAGGTGCGTCTTGTACGGCTCGTTCTTGGACGGCGACGGAGGGTTCTCCTGGTCCTGCCCGGCGGGGAACCCGCAGCGGGGGCAGTCCCACGTCACCGGGGCGTCGAGGGCCGCCTCCTCAGCGAAGCTGGGGCGCGTCTCGTGGCCGTTGGCGCACCAGTACGAGACCCAGATCCGCGGTGCGGTGTCTCCCCGCTCGGCCTCGCCCATGGGACCCGCGCCGACCCGCGATCCCCTGATCGCACTCCCGCTCGCCATCGCCGACCGCCTCAGACCGTCTTCTCGAGCAGCCCGAGCAGGATGATGATGACCGTCCAGAAGAGCGCCGTCCCGACGGTGATCCGGTTGAGGTTCCGCTCGGCGACGCCGGAGCTCCCGGCGCTGCTCGTGATGCCGCCGCCGAACATGTCCGACAGGCCGCCGCCCTTGCCCTTGTGCAGGAGGACGAGCGGGATGAGCAGGAGGCTGGTCAGCACCAGCAGCACCTCGAGGGCGATACGAAGGCCAGTCACGTCGGTGTCAGTTCCTTACTGGGCGGGCACGTCGACGGTGGTGTAGCCAGCGACGCTGCGGTGGACCGCGGTACAGGGTAGGCGACGAGTGGGGCGATAAGCCACCACCTCACCCAGGTGGGTCCCAGGAGTACCCCGGGACCCACC
>NZ_JBFULZ010000172.1:0-8977 GCF_054049635.1 Cellulomonas sp. P5_C6
GCGTTCTCCCGGGCGGCCAGCAGCACCTCGTCKCCACGGCCCACCTGCGCGACCACCGTGAGGTCCGACTCGAGATCGAGCAGGGCGGCCAGCGCTCCCCGGACCAGGGCCTGGTCGTCGGCCAGCAGCAGTCTGATCACCGAGCACCGTTCTTCGTCGTCACCAGCAGCTGGTAGCCGCCCAGCGGGCTCGCGGACACCTCGACGTGCGCCCCGACCTCTCGCGCGCGCTCCGTCAGCCCGCGCAGCCCGTTGCCGGGCACCACCTCGGTGGTGGCCGGCCCGAAGCCGTCGTCCTCGACGACGAGCGTGTCCGCGGTCATCGTGACGCGCACCCGCGACGCCGCCGAGTGCCGGATGACGTTCGTCGTGCCCTCCCGCAGCGCCCAGGCGAAGAGCTCGCGCAGCGCCTCGGGGACCTGGTCGACCGTGCCGGGCACGTCCGCCTCGACCCCCGCGGAGTCGAACGCCTGCCGCGCGCCGGCCAGCTCGCCCGCGAGCGTCACCGCGCGCGTGGCCGAGACCATGCCGCGCACGTCCGCGAGCGCGGACCGGGCCAGCGCCTGCACCTCGGCGATCTCGGCCCGCGAGCGGTCGGCGTCGACGTCGAACAGCTTCCCGGCCAGCTCCGCCTTCACCGCGATCACGGTCAACGAGTGACCGAGGATGTCGTGCATGTCGCGCGCGATGCGCTCGCGCTCCCGCTCCACGGCCAGCACCGCGACCTCGTCCTGCGCGAGCGCGAGCTGACGGTTGCGCTGCACCAGCTGCGTGAACCCGTACACGGCGACGGAGGCCAGGATCACCGAGATCACGAGGTCGTCGATGGTGTCCCAGCCCGGCACCAGGCGCGGGACCACGAGGATGAGCACGCACGAGAACACGGCGACCAGCAGGGCCCGCGGGTCGCGCAGGAGGAAGATCGCGGAGACGCAGACGAAGACGAGGCCGACCAGCCCCTGCTCCTCCGCGGCCAGGGTCGAGACGCCCACGAGCACGACCTGGCCGACCAGCACCACGCCGGTGTGCGGGTGCGGCAGTCGGCTGCCGTGCGGCCCGGCCCGGGTGAGCACCACCCAGGCGAAGCTCGCCGCCAGGCCCGCGATCGCCACGAGCGACAGGGTGCGCTCGATCCCGGGCGACGCCGCCCACGCGGCCTGCCACGGCTGCAGCAGGAACACCGCCCAGACGATGCCCATGGCCGGGCCGACGACGCGCATGACCCTGCGGGTGCGCGGCCGGGCGATGCCGTCCGCCTCCGAGGCGTACGCGAGCCGGCCGCCCCAGCTGGGCCACTCGTCCTTGGGCACGGAGATGCCGTCACCCGGCTCCGCGCGACGCCTCACGGCGCCCACGCTAGCCGGGTGACGGTCACCGGGATCCGTCGCCGTGCGGGTCACACCCGCGCCGTGTCGCGGCGGAACCGCCAGGCCGCTCCGCCGACGAAGACGGCCGCCCAGCCGACCACGTTGACGACGGCCCAGATGCTCGGCGTCTCACCCGTGAGCGGCGCCCGCACGATCTCGGCCAGGCCGTAGGTGGGGACCACCTTGGCGATGTCGGCGAACAGCCCGTCGCCGAGCGGGACGAACAGGCCGCCCGCGAACGCCAGGAGCGCGAGCACCGGGCCGAGGATCTGCATGACGTTCTCCGCCGGCAGCAGGTACCCCATGAACAGCCCGAAGGCGGCGAAGACGACCGAGCCCACCCAGGCGAGCCCGAGGGAGGCGACGAGCGCGCTGGTGTCCCCCGTCGCGCCGCTCAGCAGCCCGACGGCGGCCACGACGACGACCGCCGCGAGCCCCATCACCATGGCGACCGCCACCTTGGTGAACACGTACGTGGCCGGCCGCAGCGGCGTGAGCCGCAGCTGACGGGTCCACCCCTGCGAGCGCTCGACCGAGACGCTGGCGCCCCCGCTGGTGGTGGCCAGCATCGCGCCGTAGAGCGCCATCGACACCATGATGAACGCCGTGACGTTGGCGTTGCCCACCGACTGGGTCGTGTACGCGTCGGCCGTGCCGAAGATGAGGAAGAACGCCGGCGGCATGATCAGCGTGAAGATGACCGTGCGGCGGTTGCGCAGCAGGCGGCGCAGCTCGATGGACAGGAACGGTCCGTTGATGAGTCCCGTGCGGGGCGCACGGTCCGTCGCGCGGGCGGTGGCGACGGTCGTGGCTGCGGCGCTCATGCTGCACTCCCAGGGGTGTGGTTGTCGCCGGTCAGGGCGAGGAACGCGTCCTCGAGCCCGCGGGCGGTGATCTCGACGTCGCTCGCCGCGGTGGCGGTGAGCAGGTGGCGTGCGACGCCGTCGGAGTCCGACGTGTGCACGAGGACGCGGTCGCGGCGCAGCTCGACGGACTGCACGCCGGGGATCGCGTGCAGGGCTGCACTCTCGGCGGGGGTGAGGTCCGGCAGGGTCGCCGTGACCAGGCGGCCCGAGGCCATGTTCTTGACCTGCGCGGCCGACCCGTCGGCGACGATCCGCCCGTGGCTGACCAGCACGATCCGGTCGGCGTAGGCGTCGGCCTCTTCGAGGTAGTGCGTCGCGAACAGGATCGTCCGGCCGCGGGAGGCGTCCGCCCGCAGGGCCGTCCAGAAGTCGCGGCGCCCCTCGACGTCCATGCCGGTGGTCGGCTCGTCGAGGACCAGGACGTCCGGGTCCGGCAGGAGCGCGAGCGCGAACCGGAGCCGCTGCTGCTGCCCCCCGGAGCACTTGCCCACCCGGCGGTCGGCGATGTCGGCGATCCCCGCACGGCCGAGCACCTCCTGCGCGGTCCGGGACGACCGGAAGAAGGACGCGGTCAGCTCGACCGTCTCCCCCACCGTGAGGTCCTTGAGCAGGCCGCCCGTCTGCATGACGGCGGAGACCCGGCCCTCGGCGATCGCGCGGCTGGGGTCGAGCCCGAGCACCGACACCGAACCCGAGTCGGGCTGGGCCAGGCCGAGGAGCATGTCGATCGTGGTCGTCTTGCCGGCGCCGTTGGGGCCCAGGAACGCGACGACCTCACCCGGCGTGATCGCCAGGTCGATCCCGTCGACGGCACGCACGGTGCCGAAGGACTTGTGCAGACCGCGCAGCTCGATCGCCAGCGGTTCCGAGCCGGCCGGGGCCGGTGTGGGAAGGGTGTCGGTGAAGGTCATGGCTCGATCCTGGCCGACGGCCGCGGGCCGCTCCCCCGCCGACCGTCACGAGCCGGGCATGACGGATGTCATGCGGACACGACGACGCCCGCCCCGCGCGAGCGGGACGGGCGTCGTCGGTGTGGTCGGACGCGTCAGGCGCCGACGAGGTGCTGCGCCAGGTAGCCGGTGACCTTGTCCAGGGCCACGCGCTCCTGCGTCATGTCGTCGCGGTGCCGGATGGTGACGGCCTGGTCGTCGAGGGTCTCGAAGTCGACCGTGATGCAGAACGGCGTGCCGATCTCGTCCTGGCGGCGGTACCGGCGGCCGATCGCGCCGGCGTCGTCGAACTCGACGTTCCAGTTCTTGCGGAGCTCGGCGGACAGGTCGCGGGCCTTGGGCGACAGCGACTCGTTGCGGGACAGCGGCAGGACCGCGGCCTTGACCGGGGCCAGGCGCGGGTCGAGCTTGAGCACCGTGCGCACGTCGACCCCGCCCTTGGTGTTGGGCGCCTCGTCCTCGGTGTAGGACTCGACCAGGAACGCCATGAGGCTCCGAGTCAGGCCGGCCGCGGGCTCGATGACGTACGGCACGTAGCGGGTGCCGGTCGCCTGGTCGAAGTACGAGAGGTCCTGGCCCGAGTGCTCGGTGTGCGTCTTGAGGTCGAAGTCCGTGCGGTTGGCGATGCCCTCGAGCTCGCCCCACTCGCTGCCCTGGAAGCCGAAGCGGTACTCGATGTCGACGGTGCGCTTCGAGTAGTGGGACAGCTTCTCGGCCGGGTGCTCGTAGAGCCGCAGGTTGTCGCGGCTGATGCCGAGGTCCACGTACCAGTCGGTGCGCTGGTCGATCCAGTACTGGTGCCAGGTCTCGTCGGTGCCGGGCTCGACGAAGAACTCCATCTCCATCTGCTCGAACTCGCGCGTGCGGAAGATGAAGTTGCCCGGCGTGATCTCGTTGCGGAACGACTTGCCGATCTGGCCGATGCCGAACGGCGGCTTCTTGCGGCTCGTCGTCGACACGTTGGCGAAGTTCACGAAGATGCCCTGCGCGGTCTCGGGCCGCAGGTAGTGCAGGCCGGACTCGTCCTCGACCGGGCCGAGGTAGGTCTTGAGCATCATGTTGAAGTCGCGCGGCTCGGTCCACTGACCGCGCGTGCCGCAGTTGGGGCACGCGATGTCCGCCAGGCCGTGCTCGGGGGCGCGGCCCTTCTTCTCCTCGAACTCCTCCAGCATGTGGTCCTCGCGGAACCGCTTGTGGCAGTTCAGGCACTCCGTCAGCGGGTCCGTGAAGACGCCGACGTGGCCGGAGGCGACCCAGACCTGGCGGGGCAGGATCACCGAGGAGTCGAGGCCGACGATGTCGTCGCGGCTGGTCACCATCGTGCGCCACCACTGGCGCTTGATGTTCTCCTTGAGCTCGACGCCCAGCGGTCCGTAGTCCCACGCCGAGCGGGTACCGCCGTAGATCTCGCCGCTCGGGAAGACGAACCCGCGCCGCTTGGCGAGGGAGACGACGGAGTCCAGGCGGGAGGGTGCAGCCACGATCGATCACTCCAGGGTGGTGGCGCCCGCGGCTGGGTGTCGCGGGCGGATGGACCGCAGCGGCGTCGCCGCGGTTGAGCAAGAGTCGAGCGCAGCCCAGGCTACCGGTCATCCGGCGAGGTCGTTTTGACAATGGTTCTCGTCCAACTGAGAATGATCGTCATGTCCATCGTGTCCCGACGAGCCCGGCTGCTCGCCCCGGTCGCCCTCGTCCCGCTGCTCGTGGCGGGGTGCGCGAGCGAGTCCGGCGTCGCCGAGGGGACGGTCGACGTGATGGCGTCGTTCTATCCGCTGCAGTTCGTGGCGCAGCAGGTGGGCGGCGACCGGGTGACCGTCCGCTCGCTCACACCCCCCGGAGCCGAGCCGCACGACGTCGAGCTCTCCCCCGCCCAGGTCTCCCGGATCGACCGCGCCGACCTGGTGGTGACCCTCTCCGGCTTCCAGGCCGCCGTCGACGACGCCGTCGCGCAGACCTCGCCCGCCCACGTCGTGGACGCCGCGAACGACACGACCCTGATGACGCCCCTGCAGGAGCACGGGCACGAGGACGGGGCCGACGAGGGGCACGAGCACGGCACCCTCGACCCGCACTTCTGGCTCGACCCCAGCCGGCTGCCGTCGGTCGTCGACGACGTCGCGGAGCAGCTCACCGCCATCGACCCCGAGGGCGCGTCCGAGTACAAGGCGAACGCCGCGGAGCTGAACCAGAAGCTCGCCGACCTCGACGCCGCGTACTCCAGCGGGCTGGCCGCGTGCGAGACCCGCACGTTCGTCACCTCGCACGACGCGTTCGGGTACCTCGCGGACCGGTACGGCCTGTCCCAGGTGGGGATCTCCGGGATCGGCCCCGAGGCCGAGCCGTCCCCCGCCCGGCTCGCGGCCGTGGAGAAGATCGTCCGCGACCAGCACGTGAGCACGATCTTCTTCGAGAGCCTGGTGAGCCCGAAGGTGTCCGAGACGCTCGCCGACGACCTCGGCATCGACAGCGCGGTGCTCGACCCCGTCGAGGGGCTCGCGGATCCCGCCGACGACTACTTCT
Organism: Cellulomonas sp. P5_C6; assembly: GCF_054049635.1. Lineage (NCBI taxonomy): Bacteria > Bacillati > Actinomycetota > Actinomycetes > Micrococcales > Cellulomonadaceae > Cellulomonas > Cellulomonas sp. P5_C6. Next base: position 5,703 of record NZ_JBFULZ010000172.1, read on the forward strand.
CGATCGCCGAGCGCAACCTCGACGCCCTCCGCGTGGCATTGTCCTGCTCGTGAGCGCACCCGTGATCGAGGCCTCCGGCCTGGGCGTGACCCTGGGCGGGCAGCCGATCCTCGACGGCATCGACCTCGCGGTCCCCGCCGGTGAGGTCCTGGCCCTGCTCGGCGCCAACGGGTCCGGCAAGTCGACGCTCGTGCGCACCCTGCTCGGCGTGATCCCGCGCACCGCCGGGACCGTGAAGCTGTTCGGCACGGACCTCGGGCCGACCGCCCCCTGGGACCGCGTCGGCTACGTGCCGCAGCGCCTCCCGGCCGCCGCGGGCGTCCCGGCCACCGCGTACGAGGTGGTGACCTCCGGGCTGCTGCACGGCCGGTCGCTGCGCCCGCCGCGGGGGCACCGGCGCCGGGCCCTCGACGCGCTCGCCGACGTCGGCCTCGGCGACCGCACGCACCAGCGCGTGCAGGAGATGTCCGGCGGGCAGCAGCAGCGCGTGCTCATCGCGCGCGCCCTGGTCCGCGACCCCGACCTGCTCGTGCTGGACGAGCCCACGTCGGGGATCGACATCCCCACGCAGGCCACGTTCGTCGACACCGTCAGCCGGCTGCACGACGCCGGCACCACGGTGGTCGTGATCCTGCACGAGCTCGGCCCGTTCGCGCCGCTCATCGACCGGGCGATCGTGCTCCGGCACGGCCGCGTCGCGCACGACGGTGCACCGCCCCGGGCCCGCGGCGAGCACGCCGGCGAGTGGCACGACCACACCCACGCGCACTCCGACCCCGAGGTGCCGCCCAGCGGTCCGTCCCTGTCCGTGGAGGTGAACCCGTGACCGCGTGGGACCAGGTGGTCGAGCTGCTGACGTCGCCCCTGATGCAGCGGGCGCTGATCGCGGCGATCCTCGTCGGGGCCTGCGCGCCGGTCGTCGGGACGTTCCTCGTGCAGCGCCGCATGGCCCTCATGGGCGACGGCATCGGGCACGTCGCGCTCACCGGCGTGGCGCTCGGCTGGCTCGTCGGCAGCTGGGCCGGGCTGGTGCCGCAGGACGCGCTCGCCGTGCCCGGCGCCGTCATCGCCGCCATCGTCGGCTCCGTCGTCATCGAACTCGTGCGCGAGCGTGGCCGGACCAGCGGGGACCTGGCGCTCGCGCTCATGTTCTACGGCGGCATCGCGGGCGGCGTGCTGCTCATCAAGGTCGCGGGCGGCACCAACGCCAACCTCATCAGCTACCTGTTCGGCTCCATCTCGACCGTCTCGACCACGGACCTGTGGTGGACCGTCGGGCTCGCCGCCCTGGTGCTGAGCGTGGGCATCGGCCTGCGGACCGCCCTGTTCGCGGTCAGCCACGACGAGGAGTTCGCGCGAGCCAGCGGGTTGCCCGTGCGCTTCCTGTCGATGATCGTCGCCGTCATCGCCGCCCTCACGGTCACCATCGCGATGCGCGTCGTCGGCCTGCTGCTGGTCAGCGCGCTGATGATCGTGCCCGTCGCGATCGCGCAGCTGTTCGCGCGGTCGTTCAGCAGCACCATGATGCTGGCCAGCATCGTCGGCGTCGTCGTCAGCGTCGCCGGGCTCGTGCTCACGTACTGGCAGGACATCCCGCCGGGCGCCACCATCGTCGTGCTCGCGATCCTGGTCTACGCCGTCGCCGCGAGCCTGAAGCCCGTCCTGTCGCGCCCGCAGCCCCCGCGCGACCCGCATCCCGACATGGTGGACGACGTGCTGCTGGTCGACGACGTGCACGATGTTAGGCCTACCTCACCTGCACCGTAGGATCGCCCTGTGACCCACGTGCGCGACGCCTACGGCCTGGGAGGCGTCTCCCTCGGCATCGCCGTGGTCGTGCTCTTCGCCATCGTCCTCGCGCGCTCGCACGCCACCTACTGGGCCGGCCGCGGCGTGGTCCGCGGCGCGCAGGCCGTGCACGAGACCGAGGCCGCCCCCGGGTGGTGGCACGCCACGATGCTGCGGCTCGAGGCCTGGACCGACACCCGCACGGCGCAGCGCGGCCTCGACCTGGTGCGTCGGTGGGGTGCCGTCGCCGTCACGCTCGCCTACGTCACCGTCGGGCTCCAGACGGCGATCTTCGCGTCGGCCGGGCTCATCAAGATGCCCTACCTGCGCTTCTCGCTCGCCTCGATCCCCGGCGCGCTGGTCTGGGCGGTGGTGTGGGCGACGGTCGGGTTCGGTGCCGTGTGGGGTGCGCTGGCGCTGTTCGCGCAGTCGCCCTGGGCMCTGCTCGGGGTGGCCGTCCTGCTCGTCGGCGCGATCGTGTGGTTCGTGCGCCGCCGACTGCTGCGCCGGGCGCGCCTGGCGCAGACCCAGGAGCCCGCTCAGGCCGAGGTCTGACCCGGCTTGTCGACCGCCCCGCCGTACCGCCGGTCGCGGCGCGCGTACGTCTCGACCGCCCGCCACAGGTGCCGCCGGTCGACGTCGGGCCACGGCTCGTCCAGGAACACCAGCTCGGCGTAGGCCGCCTGCCAGATCATGAAGTTCGACGTCCGCTGCTCGCCCGACGAGCGCAGGAACAGGTCGACGTCGGGCAGGTCGGGCTCGTCGAGGTAGCGGGCGAACAGCTTCTCGTTGACCTTGTCCGGCTTCACGCGGCCCGCCGCGACGTCCCTCGCGATGGCCTGCGCGGCGTCGGCGATCTCGGCCCGTCCGCCGTAGTTCACGCACATCGTGAGCGTGACGGTCGAGTTGTTCTTCGTCAGCTCCTCGGCGGTCTCGAGCTCGTTGATCACCGAGCGCCACAGCCTCGGCCGCCGACCCGCCCAGCGCACCCGCACGCCCCACGAGTTCATCAGGTCCCGCCGCCGCCGCAGCACGTCCCGGTTGAAGCCCATGAGGAAGCGGACCTCGTCGGGCGACCGCGACCAGTTCTCCGTGGAGAACGCGTACGCCGACACGTACTCGACGCCGACCTCGATCGCTCCCGCGACGACGTCGAGCAGCGAGGCCTCCCCGGCGGCGTGCCCGGCGGTCCGAGGCAGCCCGCGGGCGTTGGCCCAGCGGCCGTTGCCGTCCATGACGACGGCGACGTGCCGCGGCACGAACTCCTTCGGGATCGAGGGAGCGCGCTCGCCGCTCGGGTGCGGCGGGGGTGGGACCGGCATTCAGACCCTCTCGACCATCGGCAGCGAGCGCAGCTGGCGCTCGAGGTGGAACTGGCAGAACGCGGCGACCAGGCCGTTGCCCTCGCCACGATGCCGCTCGGCGCTGGCGTCGGCGACGGCCCAGTCTCCCCCGAGCAGCGCCGCGAGCAGCTCGAACGTCTCCGG
>NZ_JBFULZ010000173.1:0-8914 GCF_054049635.1 Cellulomonas sp. P5_C6
GGGTCGGGTCGGCGGCCGTGGGCTCCGGGAGGACGGGCGTCGTCGACACCGCGTCGGTGGGCGGCATCGTCGGCACCGCGCTCGTGGGCGTCGCCGGCAGCGCGCCCGTGAGCGTCGTCGGCACCGCCGTCGGGCTGCTCGTCGGCACGCCCACCGCGCGCATCCACTGCTCGGGGGTCGCGGTCGCGCGGGCGTTCCGGGCGCGCTCGGCCTGCTCGTCCAGCAGCGCGGCCGCGACGCCGGCGTCGAGGTGCTCGACCCGCGGCGCCACCGGACCGGGCGTGGAGTGCAGCACGAACGACGCGAGCCCGAGCCGCCGCTGGATGGGGCCCTGCGCCAGGCCCAGCGACTGGGTGCGCTCGTGCGGCACCACGTCGACGCTGCGCCAGATGCGTCCGGCCCGGGTGACCAGGGCGCGCTCGGTGACGAACACGCCGTGCCGCCGCCACCCGACGGGGTCGACCCAGCGCGCCCGCCGCGGCGCAGACGTGAAGCCGCCGGCGTCGTCGAGGCCCGAGAGGGCGGCGTCGACGAGCGCCGCCGGGTCTGCCACGCCCAGGTCGGGCAGCACCAGCCACAGGGCCGTCATCGCCTCGCCGCGCGTGGCCACCGGGTGCAGGACGGTGTCGCGCTGCTGCTGGTCGCCTTGGCCGTACCCGGCGACGTTGATCTCGACGCGCCACCAGTCCGGCCCCCGCCAGAGCGGTCCCTGCCGCAGCCGGATCGCCTGCACGCGCCCCGGGGGCACGGTCTGCGCACGCGCCTCGGTCAGCCCGTGCCGCAGCCGGATCCCGTCGGGCGAGATCGCCGCGCGGAAGTTGGCGCCCTGGTTGATCCGGCTCCACACGAACGTGACACCACCGAACAGGGGCGCGAGCAGCACGAACGCCGCGCTGATGTCCCGCGACACGATCGCCAGCGTGATCGCGCCCGCGACCACCAGCACGAGGACCGGGACCACGCCGGACCGCAGCGAGGCCGCGACCAGCCGGCCCATCGGCACCTCGTAGACCTGCCGCTCCGGGGCGACCTCGAACGGCTGCGGCGGCACGCGGGTGGACGGCGTGACCTGCACCGCGTCACCGACGACCGCCGCGCCATCGACGACCGCCGCGCCCCCGCCGACCACCGCCGGCGCCGCCGACGGCCGCTGCAGCCCGGCCGCGAGGGCCAGCAGCTCCGCGCGGAGCGCCTCCGCGTCGGCCTCCCGCAGGAACGCCAGCGACACCGCCGACCCGCTCCCGCCGGCCACCTCGAGCTTGAGCTCCGCGAGCCCGACGAGCCGCGCGAGCAGTGGCTGCACGACGTCGACCGCCTGCAGCCGGTCCAGCCGCGCCTGGCGCTGCTGACGGAACAGGATGCCCGTGCGCAGGTGGACGGCCTCGTCCGTGACCGCGAACCGGGTCACCCGCCACGCGACCGCGGAGTACGCGAATCCGACGAGCGCGACCAGCAGGATCGCCCCGATCAGGGCGAGGAACGCGGTCCCGTGCATGAGGTCGATGGCCTGCTTGAGGTTCTCGCCGATCTGGAACCAGCCGATGGCCAGGACCGCGACGAGCACCTTCCAGCCCTTGAGCGCCGGGGTGACCGGGTGCATCCGACGCCAGCCGGTGACGTCCTCGTCACTCTGCGTCTCGACGTCCGGCGCGCCGCTGGTCACAGCCCCGCCAGCCGCGCCTCGCCGCGCGAGGCCATCCGGTCGCGCAGGCGCGCGGCCTCGTGGGGCGGCAGGCCGTCGATCGAGGCGCTCGTCGCCGGGGACGCGGTGTGCAGCTGCACGGAGGCGATCTTGAACCGGCGCGCCAACGGGCCCGCGTTGACGTCGACGTACTGCATGCGGCCGTACGGCACCACGACGAGCGAGCGGAACATGATGCCGCGGCGCACCAGCAGGTCGTCCGCGCGCTCGGCGTAGGCCATCGCCCGCACCTGCCGGGGCACCAGCCACGCGATCCACCCGACGAGCACCACGACGGCTGCCGGGAACGCCCACACCCACGCCTCGCCGGCGAAGACCGCGAGCAGCACGCACAGCACCAGGACCGGCGTGAGCACGATCGCCGTCACGGTCAGCCGCGCGCCGATCAGCCGCCGCGACACCGGGGTCCAGGTGACGTCGGCGGGGTCGAACGGCTCGCTGGTGCCGGGGACGGCGTCGGAGGTCATGGAGTCATCCTTCCACCCGCTCAGGGGGCGGTGGGGTCGGGCGCGGGCCGCTCGCGGGCGACCTCGGGACCCTCCTCGGGAGGGGGTACCCGGCAGAACCACTCGACCACCAGGCCGACGACGGCGAGCACCACCGCACCGCCCGCCGCGACCGCCGCGGCCCCGGCACGCCCGCCGTTGCCCGGCACGTCCAGGTCGCTGACCAGCGCCAGCACCTGCCCGCCGTACCAGCCGGCCAGGAGCGCGCCGGTGTAGCAGGACGCCTTCGCGAGCACCGCGGTCCGCGCCGCCCGGATGGGGTCGAGGGTGGGCCGCTTGMCGCGCAGGAACTGCCGCACCGCCCAGCCCATGGAGAACACGACGCCGGCGATGAGCAGCTCGACCACGACCACCAGCCACGGGACCGAGGGCAGCATCCCGCCGCGGCCCGCGACGGCGCGCAGCACGATCCAGCTGCCGGCGGCGACGGCGACCGTGATCAGCAGCAGCGTCTGCCAGCGAGTGCGGTGCATCAGGCGTCCACAGCCCCCGGGCCGGGTCCAGGCGTCGGGACCGCACCCGTGTCGTTGCCGATGGCCGGGATCGCGGTGGTCAGCCAGTCGAGCGCCAGCCAGCGCACGCCGTCACGGTCGGGSGCGGTCGCGGCGAGCGCGCCGACGGGTCCGCCGCCGAGCCCGGGCAGTACCGCGTGCGGGTCGAGCTGCGCCCACGGCTGCAGCACGAACGCGCGCTCGTGCGCGCGCGGGTGCGGCAGCTCGAGGTCGTCCGTCACCGCCAGCACCGAGCCGTACAGCACGATGTCGATGTCGAGGGTCCGCGGACCCCAGTGCTCCTGACGCTCGCGGCCGTGCGCCTGCTCGATCGCCTGCGTGGCGCGCAGCAGGTCCCGGGCGGCGAGCGTCGTGGTCGCCAGCACCACCGCGTTGAGGTAGTCCGGGGACTGCTCGGGGCCGCCGACCGCCGCGGTGCGGGCCAGCGGCGACACCTCGACGACCTCGATGCCGGGGGTCCCGGCCAGGTCGGTGACCGCCTGGCGCAGCGTCTCCTGCGCGGGCCCGAGGTTGGCGCCGAGCGCGAGGACGACGGGCACCGGGCCGGCGGGCACCTGGTCGAGCACGTCGGTGACGACCTCGCCGTCGACCGCGGCCGACTCGGGCGCGTAGGGCTCGAGCGCGGTGGTCGGGGCGTCGGGACCCTGCACCGACAGCGCACCCGGGGCCGGGGCGACCGCGTCCGACCAGGGCGCGGACGGCAGCACCGCCGACGCCACGACCGCGCCGCCCGGCGCCGGCGTCACCGGGAACGTCGCCGTCGCGGTCGGCACGGGCCGCGACAGGGGCTCCGCGACCGGCCGCGGCAGGTACGGCTCGGCCGCGGGCAGCTTGGACCGGTCCCGGTGGATGGCGACCACGACGTCGCCGAACGGGACCTGGATGGGGGCGTTCGGCTTGTGCACCGCGACGTCGACGGCCTGCACGATGCCGGACGCGAGCACCGTCGCGGCGATCCGCTCGGCGACGGTCTCGATGAGGTCGACCGGCTCGCCGGACAGCACGGCCGCGACCTGCTCCGCCAGCTCCCCGTAGTGCAGCGTGTGCGCCAGGTCGTCGCGCGCGGCGGCCCGGCGGGTGTCCAGGTGGACCACGACGTCCGCGACGAAGGTCTGGCCCTCGCGGCGCTCGTGCTCGAACACCCCGTGGTAGCCCGTCGCGGTGATGCCCGTCAGTCTGATCTGGTCGAGCCGGCGCCCGCCGGCGTCCAGCGCGTCCTGCCGGTTCTCGTCGTTCGTCGTCACCGCGTGCTCCCTCCTGTTCTCGCGTCCTCGTCCACGGCCAGCTCGTCCTCGTCGTCCTCGACGTGCTCCCCGGTTCCCGCCACGGCACCCGCAGCCTGCCACGCCGCGGCGACACGGACGGCGTCGGCCGAGCCTGTCACCTCGTGCACCCGCACGCACCAGGCTCCGGCCGCCGCGGCCAGGGCGGTCACGGCCGCCGTCGCCCGGTCCCGCGCCAGCGGAGGGGCGGGCTCGCCGTCCGGGCCGGCCAGCAGGTGACCGAGGAACCGTTTGCGACTCGCGCCGACCAGCACCGGGAACCCGTCGGCCACCAGCTCGGGCAGCCGGGCGAGCAGCGGCCAGTTGCTGGCCCCCGACTTCGCGAAGCCCAGGCCCGGGTCGAGCACCACCTGCTCGTCCCGCACGCCCGCCGCCCGCAGCGCCGCCACTCGCTCCGCCAGCTCGCGGCGCACGTCGGCCACCACGTCGTCGTAGTCGTCGAGGTCGTCCATCACGTCCGCGTGCCCGCGCCAGTGCATCGCCACGTAGACCGCCCCCGTCTCCGCGACCGCGTGGACCATGTCGTCGTCGGCCAGGCCGCCCGACACGTCGTTGATCATCGCCGCGCCGCGGGCGACCGCCTGGCGTGCCACGACGGCCCTCGTGGTGTCCACACTGACCGTCGCGCCGCGGGACACCAGCTCCTCGACCACCGGCAGGACGCGGGCCAGCTCGTCCTCGACCGCGACCCGCCGGGAGCCGGGCCGCGTCGACTCGCCCCCGACGTCCAGCACGTCCGCGCCCTGCTCGAGCAGCTCCAGCCCGTGCGCGACCGCCGCGCCGGGCGTGAACCAGCGCCCGCCGTCGGAGAACGAGTCCGGGGTCACGTTGACCACGCCCATGACGAGCGTGCGTCGCAGGTGGTGCAGCGCTGCCGGCAGCGGTGCCGGGCGGGCGGAGGGGCCGAGGCCTGTCACGGTTCCGAGCCTAGGGTCTGCCGGCGACGGCGTCAGCGACCGAGCACGAGGCTCATGGCCTCGGCCCGGGTGGCGACGTCGCGCATCTGCCCGCGCACCGCCGAGGTCACCGTCCGGGAGCCCGGCTTGCGGACGCCGCGCATCGACATGCACAGGTGCTCGCACTCCACGACGACGAGCACGCCGCGGGGCTCCAGCTCCGCGACCATGGCGTCGGCGATCTGCGACGTGAGGCGCTCCTGCACCTGCGGACGGCGCGCGTACACGTCGACCAGGCGCGCGAGCTTGCTCAGCCCCGTGATCCGGCCGTCGACGCCCGGGATGTAGCCGACGTGCGCGACCCCGTGGAAGGGCACGAGGTGGTGCTCGCAGGTGGAGTACACCTCGATGTCCTTGACCAGCACCATCTCCTCGTGACCGATGTCGAAGGTGGTGGTCAGCACGTCGCCGGGCTCCTGGTAGAGGCCGGCGAAGATCTCCCGGTACGACCGCGCGACCCGGGCCGGCGTCTCGCGCAGGCCCTCGCGGTCGGGGTCCTCCCCCACGGCGATGAGCAGCTCACGGATGGCCGCCTCGACGCGGTCCTGGTCGTACTCGCCGATGGCGGGCCCGTGCGAGGTCACCGGTCCGATCCCGTTGCTCATCCCTACGCGTCCGGGGTCTGCGACGGCGGGACCTGCACGATGTGCTCGCCGGGGAAGCCGAAGGCCTCGGCGGCCTCGTCCTCGGGGATGATCGGCTTGCCGTTGCGGGCCGCGAGCTCGGCGGGCGTCATGACGGGCGGGCGGTCCGAAACGGCGCGCTGGTCGCTGGAGAGCCACACCTGACGCGGCGGCCGCTTCGTGATCGGCTCGAAGATCTTGGCCAGCTGCTCCTGGTTGAGCGTCTCCTTCTCGAGCAGCTCGAGCACGAGCGCGTCGAGAACGTCCCGGTACTCGACCAGGATCTCCCACGCCTCGTCGTGCGCCCGCTCGATGAGCGAGCGGACCTCGAGGTCGATGGAGGAGGCGATGTCCTCGGAGTAGTCGCGCCCGTGGCCCATGTCGCGGCCCATGAAGACCTCGCCGGAGGCCTGGCCGAGCTGGATCGCGCCGAGCCGGGCGCTCATGCCGAACTGCGTGACCATCTTGCGGGCCGTCGCCGACGCCTTCTCGATGTCGTTGCTGGCGCCCGTSGTCGGGTCGTGGAACACGAGCTCCTCGGCSACGCGSCCGCCCATGGCGTACGACAGGGTGTCCAGCAGCTCGTTGCGGGTGGTCGAGTACTTGTCCTCGGTCGGCATGACCATCGTGTACCCGAGCGCACGACCGCGCGGCAGGATCGTCACCTTGGTGACCGGGTCCGTGTACCGGAGCGCCGCCGCGACCAGGGCGTGACCGCCCTCGTGGTACGCGGTGATCTTGATCTCCTTGGCGTTCATGATCCGCGTGCGCTTCTGCGGACCCGCGATGACGCGGTCGATCGCCTCGTCCAGCGTGTGGTCCGTGATGGTCGCCTGGCCGGTGCGCGCGGTGAGCAGCGCGGCCTCGTTGAGCACGTTGGCCAGGTCCGCGCCGGTGAACCCGGGCGTCCGGCGCGCGACGACGTTGAGGTCGACGTGCGGCGCCATCGGCTTGCCCTGCGAGTGCACCGTGAGGATCCGCTCGCGGCCCTTGAGGTCCGGCGGGTCCACGGCGACCTGGCGGTCGAAGCGGCCGGGACGCAGGAGCGCGGGGTCGAGGATGTCGGGGCGGTTGGTCGCCGCGATGAGGATGACGTTCGCGTTGGCGTCGAAGCCGTCCATCTCGACCAGCATCTGGTTGAGGGTCTGCTCGCGCTCGTCGTGCCCGCCGCCCATGCCGGCGCCGCGGTGACGGCCCACGGCGTCGATCTCGTCGATGAAGATGATCGCCGGGGCATTCTCCTTGGCCTGGTTGAAAAGGTCACGGACGCGGCTGGCGCCGACGCCGACGAACATCTCGACGAAGTCCGAGCCGGAGATCGAGTAGAACGGCACGTTCGCCTCGCCGGCGACCGCGCGGGCCAGCAGCGTCTTGCCGGTTCCCGGGGGGCCGTACAGCAGGACACCCTTGGGGATCTTGGCGCCGACGGCCTGGAACTTGGCCGGCTCCGCGAGGAACTCCTTGATCTCCTGGAGCTCCTCGACCGCCTCGTCGACACCCGCCACGTCCGAGAACGTGACCTGCGGGGACTCCTTGTTGACCAGCTTCGCCTTCGACTTGCCGAAGCTCATGACGCGCGAGCCGCCGCCCTGCATGTTCGACATGAGGAACCAGAAGATGCCCAGGATGATGACGAACGGCAGCACCAGCCCGAGCAGGCTGCTCCACCACGACGTCTGGGGCACGACCGACGTGTAGCCCTTGTCGAGGTCCGCGTCCGCGATCGCGGTGACCACCGACTCGCCCTGCGGCACGACGTAGTTGAACTGGACGAGCTTGCCGAGGTTCTTGTCGTCCTTCGTGAAGTCCGACTTCAGCGTGAGGTCGACCCGCTGGACGCCCTCGGTGATCTTCGCCTGGTCGACCTTGCCGTCCGCGAGCAGGGAGATGCCGTCGGAGGTGTCGATCTTGCTGATGCGCGGCTGGGCGAGCGTGGACGCGCCGATGTACAGCAGGATCACGGCGATGATGACCCACAGGATGGGGCCTCGGGCTAGTCGCTTGACGTTCATGGGCGATCGGGGCAGGGCCCCTCAACCTCCGCTCGCGGGACTGGTGGCCTCGAAGTTACACGGACTTCCTGGGGCAGCCCGACCGTGTTCACCGAGGGCGCACTCGTTGCTAGGCCCCGTAGACGTGCGGCGCGAGGGTGCCGACGAACGGCAGGTTCCGGTACCGCTCCGCGTAGTCCAGGCCGTAGCCGACGACGAACTCGTTCGGGATGTCGAAGCCCACGTAGCGGACGTCGACGTCGACCTTGGAGGCCTCGGGCTTGCGCAGCATGGTCGCGATCTCGACCGTGGCCGGTCCGCGGGAGCGCAGGTTGGACAGGAGCCAGGACAGCGTCAGCCCCGAGTCGATGATGTCCTCGACGATGAGCACGTGGCGGCCCGTGAGGTCCGCGTCGAGGTCCTTGAGGATCCGCACCACGCCCGACGACTTGGTGCCGGAGCCGTACGACGACACCGCCATCCAGTCCATCTGCACCGAGTGGTGCAGGCGCCGGGCCAGGTCCGCCATCACCATGACCGCGCCCTTGAGCACGCCGACGAGCAGCAGGTCCTTGCCCGCGTAGTCGGCGTCGATCTCCGCCGCGATCTCGTCGAGCCGCTGGTGCAGCTGCTCCTCGGTGAGGAGGACCCGCTCGAGGTCGTCGCCCATGTCCGCAGGGTCCACCGCAGTTGCTCCTCTTGATCCACGTACCCGGCTGGCTCCCGCTACGACGCGGGGGCCGGGCCCAGAGCAAGCCTGCCACACGCCCGGCGGGCCGCTACCCCACCCGGCAGGGCGACCGAGCCCTGCCCGTGCCAGTCCGTGACCAGGGCGTCGACCGCCAGGACGTGCGCGCGGTGCAGCGCGCCCGCGGGGCTGCCGGCGGCGATCGCGGCGGCCCGCAGGGCGCGCGTCCTCAGGGCGGCCGGGGCACCCGCGAGGACGTCGACGTCGAGCCCGTCCTGCGTGCCCGCGGCCTGCAGCAGCTCGGCCGCCAGCGCGTCCAGCAGGTCCGCGTCGTCGCGCAGCTGCGCCGCCGTGCGCGCCAGGGCCTGCGCGACTCCCGGCCCGAGGACCCGCTCGAGCGTCGGCAGGACCTCGCCGCGGACCCGGCTGCGCAGGGCGGCGTCAGCGTGCTCGTGGTCGTTGGTCGGGTCCTGCCACGGACGCAGCCCCAGGGCCTCGCAGACGCCGAGGGTGTCCGCGCGGCGCAGGGCGAGGAGCGGGCGCCGGAACCGGTCGCGCCGTTCCGGCATCCCCGCCAGCGCCCGCGCGCCCGAGCCGCGCGCCAGGCCCAGCAGCACCGTCTCGGCCTGGTCGTCGAGCGTGTGGCCCAGCAG
>NZ_JBFULZ010000174.1:0-8887 GCF_054049635.1 Cellulomonas sp. P5_C6
GCGGCCGCCGGCGCGAGGCCGTCGCGGCGCAGGGGCGCCAGGGTCGACTCCGGCAGCCGCGCGAGCAGCGAGGACGGGTCACCGCCGCCGCCCCGGGGCCGCAGCCGCAGGGCGAGCCCGAGCAGCCACCGACGGGTGGCTGCCGGCGCGTGCGGGAGCATGGCCTCACGGTGGCACCGCGCGTGAAACAGGTCAAACAGGGACGAAACGTTCCCGTGAGGGCCGCCGGGCGGCATCATGGCGACCGTGGGCACGGGTGCTGACCTGGTCGTCGACGACCTGAGCGTGGACTATCAGACCGGCGGCGGGGTCGTCCGGCCGTTCCAGCGCGTCGATCTGGCGGCCCACGACGGCCAGCTGGTGGCGCTGCGGGGCCCCAGCGGCGGCGGCAAGACGACCGTGCTGTCGGTCCTCGCGGGCCTGCTCACACCCACCACCGGCACGGTGACGTTCCGCGGCGCCCCCGTCACCGGGCTCGTGCACCGGCAGCGCACCGTCGGCATCGTGTTCCAGGCGTTCAACCTGGTCCCCGGCCTCACGGCCGAGGAGAACGTGATGGCCCCGCTGGTGCTCACCGGGACGTCGCGGCGCGAGGCCTCGGCGCGCGCGACGCGGCTGCTCCAGGACCTCGGGCTGTCCCACCGCGCCGGGCACCGGCCGGGGACGCTGTCGGGGGGCGAGCAGCAGCGGGTCGCCTTCGCCCGGGCCCTGGTGCGCGACCCCCCGCTGCTGCTCGCCGACGAGCCGACCGCGCACCTCGACACCGAGCACGTGGGCGTGGTCCTGGACCTGCTGCGCCGGCTCGCCCGGCCGGGGCGGCTCGTCGTGGTCGCCACCCACGACGACCGGGTCAGCGACCTCGCCGACGCCGTCGTGCACCTCGGCGGCACGGTCGTGGCCGCGTGACGGCGCGCCTCGCCCGGGGCGCACCCCCGTGGCTGGCCCTCGTGTGGGTCGCCGCGCTGGTTCCCCGCCGCGCGGTGGTCCGGGTGCCGGTCCTGGCGCTCGCGGTGGCCGGCACCTGGTTCTTCCGCGACCCCGACCGGCGCCCCGACGACCACCGGGCCGCCTTCGTGTGCGCCGCCGACGGCCGGGTCACGCGCGTCGAGCGGCACGACGACGACCGCTGGCTCGTCTCGACCTACCTCGACCTGCTCGACGTGCACGTGACGCGCAGCCCCTGCCCGGCGACCGTGCGGGTGCGGCACCGGGTCGGTGGCGCGCACGTCCCTGCGTTCCGGCCCGACGCCCATGCCAACGAGCGGCTGCACTGGGACCTGGACTCGCCGCACGGACCGGTGGTGCTCACGCAGCTGGCGGGCGTGCTCGCGCGCCGGATCGTGCCCTACGTCGGGGCGGGCGCGGACCTGGCCGCCGGCGAGCGGATCGGCCTGATCCGGTTCGGCTCTCGCGTCGACGTCCTGCTGCCGACCGGGGTGCTCCCGGCCGTCGTCGTCGGTGACCGCGTGCGCGCCGGCCGCACCACCCTGGCGACGGCCTGACATGGTCGGCATCACGCACCCGAGGCCCGCCGACTTCCTCACGCTCGCCAACGCGCTGTGCGGGGCGGCCGTGATCCTGCTGGTCACGACGTTGGAGTCGGACCCGGCCGAGCTGCTGCAGCTGGTCGCCGTGCTGCTGCTGTGCGGGACGATCCTCGACACGGTGGACGGGCCCGTGGCGCGCCGGTGGGGCGGCACGCCGCTCGGTGCGCCCCTGGACAACCTGGCCGACGGCGTCGCGTTCGGGGTGGCGCCCGCCGCCGCGCTGGCGGTCCTGGCCGCGTCGGGGGCCTCGCCGCTCGACCGCGGCCTGCTGGTGGCCGGGGGGCTGGTGTACGTCGGGGGAGCGCTGCTGCGCCTGGCCGACTTCAGCGCCGTCCGCCACGACCAGCCGGGGTTCACGGGGCTGCCCTCGCCGCTGGCCGCCACCTGCGCGATCGTGTTCGGCTTCCTGGCACCCCAGCCGTGGGCCGCGGCGCTGGCCCTCACCGTCCTCGGCCTGCTCATGGTCAGCCGGGTGCGCTACCCCGCGCAGCGCGGGGCGGCGCTGGCGCTGTCGTCGGCCGGGTGGGCCGTGTGGCTCGGCGGCGCGCTCGGCCTGTACCCGATGCGGGCGCCGGCGATTGTCGGCATCGTCGTGGTGCTCGTCGCGGTCCCGGTGGCGCACGCGGTGCTGCCGCGCGTGCGGCGACCGGTCGCGGTGCCCGTGCAGGTGGACCCGTGATCTGGCTGACCCTGCGCGATCTGCGGTGGCGCGCCCGGCGCGTGGTCCTCGGCGTGCTGGCGACCGCGTCCGTGCTGGCCATGACGCTCCTGCTCGGGGCGGTGCACGACGCGTTCCTGGCCGAGACCACCCGGACCGTGGCGTTCTTCGGCGCCGACACGTGGGTGGTGCCCACCGGTGTGGCGGGCCCGTTCACCACCAACTCGCCGGTTCCGACCGACCCGGCCCCGGAGGGCGGGACCCCCGTCGCGATCTTCCGCCACGTCGTCGTGCGCGACGGTGGTCCCACGGACGTGAACGTCATCGCCTACCGGCCCGGCGGAGTCGTCGTCGTGGAGCCGGTCGAGGGCCGCGCGCCCCGCGGGCCGGGCGAGGTCGCCGTCGACCGGACGCTCGGCGCGGGCCTGGGCGAACGGCTCACGCTCGGCGGCGAGCGGCTGCTGGTGGTCGGCGTCCTGCGCGGCCTCACCTACAACGGGGGCACGCCGGCGGTCGTCGTGACCCTCGACCAGGGGCAGCGGATCGCGTTCGACGGGCGCGACCTCGCCGGGGCGTTCGTCGTGCGAGGAACCCCGGCGGCGGTGCCTCCCGGGCTCACGACGATGACGCCGACGCAGGTCCGCGACGACATGCGCCGGCCCTTGGAGGTGGCCACCCGCACGCTCGCGCTGCTGTCCGCGCTCCTGTGGCTCGTCGCCGCGGGGATCGTAGGGTTCGTCTGCTACGTGGCGGGGCTGGACCGGCAGCGCGACGTCGCGGTCCTGAAGTCCGTCGGCGTGCCGACGTGGCGGCTGGTGGGCGGCGTGGCGCTCGAGGGGGTCCTTCTGGCCGGGACGGCGGCCGTGCTCGCCGTCGTCGCGGCTCTCGTGCTGGTGCCGCTGTTCCCGCTGCCCGTCGCGGTCACGGCCGGGCAGTGCCTGACCGCGCTCGGCGTCGGCGTGGTCATCGGGCTGGTCGCCGCGGCCGCGAGCGTGCGCCAGGTGCTCACCACCGACCCCGCCCTCGCGTTCGCCAGCACCTGAGACGGCACCTGAGACGGCACCTGAGACAGCACCTGAGGCGCCGCGAGGCCCGGCGTGACAGATTCGACCCGTGAGCTCGATCCCCCCGGAGGTCGCAGCGGCCGCGGCGGCGCCGCTCGCGGGCCTCGACCCGGCCCGTGCGGACCTGTTCGCGCTGCGGCTCGCACGCTGGTGGCCGGACCTGCAGGCGGGCCTCGAGGCGGTGTACCCCGGGGCGACCGGCCTGGCCGCGGACCTCGTCGCCGGCGCCGCCCGCACCTACGCGGAGCGCGACCCCGAGCTGCACCGGCTCGACCAGCAGCGCACGCTCGCGCCGGACTGGTTCCAGGACCCGGGCATGCTCGGGTACGCGACCTACGCGGACCGGTTCGCCGGCGACCTGGACGGCGTGCGCGGCTCCGTCGACTACCTGCGGGACCTCGGGGTCACCTACCTGCACCTCATGCCGCTGCTGCGCCCGCGCGAGGGCGACAACGACGGCGGGTACGCGGTGGCCGACTACCGCACGGTCCGCGAGGACCTCGGCACGATGGACGACCTGCGCGCGCTGGCCACCGAGCTGCGGCGCTCCGGGATCAGCCTCGTGCTCGACCTCGTGCTCAACCACGTCGCGCGCGAGCACGAGTGGGCGGTCCGGGCGCGCGCGGGGGAGCAGCGCTACCGCGAGTACTTCCACGTGTACCCGACGCGCACGCTGCCGGATGCGTACGAGCAGACCCTGGTGGAGGTGTTCCCCGACTTCGCGCCGGGCAGCTTCACGTGGGACGACGACCTCGACGGCTGGGTGTGGACGACGTTCCACTCGTGGCAGTGGGACCTGGACTGGTCCAACCCGCAGGTGTTCGCCGAGCTGGTCGACGTCGTCCTCTACCTGGCCAACCAGGGCGTCGAGGTGTTCCGGCTCGACGCGATCGCGTTCCTCTGGAAGCGGATGGGGACCTCCTGCCAGAACGAGCCCGAGGTGCACGCGATCACGCAGGCCCTGCGCGCGGTCGCCCGGATCGCCTGCCCGGCGGTCGTGTTCAAGGCCGAGGCGATCGTCGGTCCGGCGGACCTGGTGCAGTACCTCGGGACCGGCCGGCACCACGGCAAGGTCAGCGACCTGGCGTACCACAACGCCCTCATGGTGCACATCTGGTCGATGCTCGCCTCGAAGGACGCGACGCTCGCGTCCCAGGCGCTGCGCGCCCTCCCGCCGATCCCCACCACCACCGCCTGGGTCACGTACGTGCGGTGCCACGACGACATCGGCTGGGCGATCGCCGACGAGGACGCCGCTGCCGTCGGCCGCGGCGGGTACCAGCACCGGAACTTCCTCTCGGACTGGTACGCCGGGGTCTTCCCGGGGTCCGACGCCCGCGGGCTGGTGTTCCAGCACAACGCCGTGACGGGCGACCGCCGGATCAGCGGGACGGCCGCCAGCCTGGTCGGGCTGGAGGCGGCCCGGGAGGCCGCCGACCCTGCGTGGGTCGATGCCGCGGTCGCGCGCCTGCTGCTCGCGCACGCCGTGGTCATGGGCTGGGGCGGCGTGCCGGTCGTGTGGTCCGGCGACGAGCTCGCGCTGCCGAACGACCCGGCGTGGGCCGACGAGCCGGGGCACGGCGGCGACAACCGCTGGGCGCACCGGCCGCGGCTCGATCCCGTGGCGGCCGCGCGCCGGGTGGTGGCCGGCACGGTCGAGCAGCGGGTGTTCGCGGGGCTGCGGCACCTGGCGGCCGTGCGGGCGTCGCTCCCGCACCTGCACGCGTCGGTGGCGAGCGAGGTGCTCGGGCCCGACGACCCGGGTGTCCTCACGCTCGTGCGCCGGCACCCGCTCGGTCCCCTGCTCGCCGCCTACAACGTGACGGGCGACTGGCGGCCGGTGCCCGGGTGGCGGCTGCGCGAGCTCGGCGTGACCCACGATGCGCTGACCGGCACCGACGTGGGCCCGGGGGACGACGACAACCTGTGGCTGGAGCCGTGGCGCGCGGTCTGGCTGACCTGAGTCAGGGGAGCGCGGGCTGGGACCCCGTGGCCAGCGGCAGGATCACGGTGTCGATCATCTGCACCACGAACTCGTCGTCGACGCGCTGGCCGGCCACCATCTTGCGGTAGGCGATCATCGCCGGTGCGACGGCGGCGACCATCTCGAGGTCGATGTCCGCCCGCAGCTCGCCGCGGGCCTGCGCGCGCTCGAGCAGCCCGCGCATGAGGTCGACCCGCGAGCGCACGAACTGCTCGTGGAACACGGCGGCGACCTCGGGGTTCTCCTTCACGGCGGACATCAGCCCGGACATCAGCTCGGAGTCGTCCGTGCGGGGCTTGCCGAAGCGGACGGCGAGCAGGTCGGAGCGCAGCGAGCCCGTGTCGGGGACCTCGTCGATGCTCTGGGCGACCCCGCGCGCGCAGACGACGGCGTCGACGGTGAGCTGGACCTTGGAGGGCCAGCGGCGGTAGACGGTGGCCTTGCCGGCGCCGGCGCGGTCGGCGACGGCGTCCATGGTCATGCCGTCGAACCCGCGCTCGGCCAGCAGCTCGCGCGTGGCCAGCAGGATCGCGTCGTCCTTGGACTCGTCGCGGCGTCGGCCGGCTTTCCGGGTCGTCGTCGTCCCGGTCAGGTCGTCCACGGTCATTCGTCGCCCTTTCGTCGTGGAAGCCACTCTAGCCGCATAAATCGATACTGGGGGGTTCCGGAACTGGCCAGTTCCGTATTACAGTCGCTCCACCGACCACGACGTCCCAGGAGCACCCCCATGTCGTCACCCATCCAGACCGCCACGGAGAGCCGGCACCGCTGGTTCGTCCTCGCCACGGTCGCCCTCGCCCAGCTGATGGTCGTGCTCGACGCGACCATCGTGAACATCGCGCTGCCCTCCGCCCAGGCGGACCTCGGGTTCAGCGACAACGACCGCCAGTGGGTGGTCACCGCCTACGCGCTCGCCTTCGGCAGCCTGCTGCTGCTCGGCGGCCGCCTCGCCGACATGTTCGGCCGACGCCGCATGTTCCTCATCGGACTCATCGGCTTCGCCGTGGCCTCCGCTCTCGGCGGCGCTGCGCAGAGCTTCGAGCTGCTCGTCGGCGCCCGCGCTCTGCAGGGCGCGTTCGCCGCGGTCCTCGCCCCGGCGGCCCTGTCCGTCCTGACCACCACGTTCACCATCGCCAAGGAGCGCGCCCGCGCGTTCGGCGTCTTCGGCGCCATCGCCGGCATGGGCGGGGCCATCGGCCTGCTGCTCGGCGGCTACCTCACCGAGAACTTCAACTGGCGCTGGAACCTCTACGTCAACGTGTTCATCGCCGCGATCGCGTTCGTCGCCGGCACCGTGCTGCTGCCCCGCGCCGAGGAGCGTCACGACACCCGCATCGACGTGCCGGGCGTCATCCTCGCCTCGACGGGTCTGTTCGCGCTCGTGTTCGGCTTCTCGCAGGCCCAGCCCCAGGGCTGGAGCGCGCCGGCGGTGTGGGGCTCGCTCGCCGCGAGCGTCGTGCTGCTCGTCGGCTTCGTCCTGCGCCAGCGCACGGCGACGCACCCGCTGCTGCCGCTCGAGATCGTCGTCGACCGCGACCGCGGGGCCGGGTTCCTCGCGATCCTCGTCGCCGGCTCCGGCATGTTCGGCGTGTTCCTCTTCCTCACCTACTACCTGCAGCTGACGCTCGGGTACACCCCGATGCAGACGGGCGCGGCGTTCCTGCCGATGGTCGTGTTCATCGTCATCACCGCGCAGATCCAGTCGAACATCCTGGTCCCGCGGTTCGGGCCCAAGCTGCTCGTGCCGATCGGCATGCTGCTCGGGGCCGGCGCGATGCTCTGGTTCACCACCCTCCAGCTCGACAGCGGGTACCCGCGGGTGCTGGTCGGCCTGATCATGATGGGCATGGCGATGGGCTCGATCATGCCCGCGTCGTTCCAGATCGCGACGCTCGGGATCGCGCGTCAGCAGGCCGGCGCCGCCTCGGCGATGGTCTCCACCAGCCAGCAGGTCGGCGGGGCCATCGGCACGGCCGTGCTCAACACGCTCGCCGCGACGGCCGCCGCGGCGTACGTCACGGCGCACGCCCCGGCCAGCCCCCAGGTGCTCGCCAACGCCGCGCTGCACAGCTTCTCGGTCGCGTACAGCGTCGCGGCGGGGATCTTCGTGCTGGGCGCGATCCTCACCGGCTCGCTGTTCCGCACCCGCGGCGACCGTGCCGCCCGCCTCGAGGCCGCCACCCCGGCCACCCACGACGAGGCGCCGGTGCTCGCGCACTGAGTCGCAACCTGGGTACTCGCCACGGATCCGCCAGGTGAGTGCCGCTTCCTACCGTGATCGGACCAGTCCACTTCCGGGCTGGTCCGATCACTGTCTCGAGGGAGCACGACGATGCCGCTGTTCATGGATGTCCACCACCTCGGCGAGGTCACCATGGGTGACGTCGCCCAGGCCCACCAGGCCGACCTCGCCACGCAGGAGGGTCACGGCGTGAGCTACCTGCAGTACTGGGTCGACGAGCAGAACGGGAAGGTCTTCTGCCTCGTCGACGCCCCGTCCGCCGAGGCCGCCTCGACGGTCCACCGGGAGGCGCACGGCCTGGTCGCCGACGCCGTCTACCCGGTGCAGGAGGGTCGCTGACCGCGAACCGTACGATGCCGACTGTGCCGCTGCTCGAGCGCGACGGGCTCGCCGGACGGCTGCATGCCGTCCGGGACGGGGCCGCGGCCGGCCACGGGGCGACGGTGCTGGTGTCGGGCGAGGCCGGGGCCGGCAAGACCGCGCTGGTCCGGCACGCGTTCACCGAGGCGGTCTGGGGGTACTGCGACCCGCTGTCCACCCCCAGGCCGCTCGGGCCGTTCCTCGACGTGGCGGCCCAGCTGTGGCCCCGGTCGTCGACGCGCTGGAGCGCCTTCACCCTGGCCGAGCGGCTGCTGCGGTGGATGGCGGACCCGCACCCGCCGGTGGTCGTCGAGGACGCCCACTGGATCGACACCTCCAGCGCCGACGTCCTGCGGTTCGTCGCGCGGCGGATCGCCGACACCCGCGGCCTCCTCGTGGTCACCACCCGGGACGAGCGCGGCCCGGTCGCGCTGGGGGACCTCGCCGGCCCGGTGCGGATCGACGTGCCGCCGCTGGGCCGGACCAGCGTCGAGGCGCTGGCGACCGGCGCCGGGCTGGACCCGGACGCCGTCCTGCGCCTCACCGGGGGCAACGCCTTCCTGGTGACCGAGATGGCCTCCGGCGAGATGCTGACCGCGCCGCTGCGGGACTCCGTGCTGGCGCGGCTCGCGCGGCTCAGTCCGGCGGCGCGGCACGTGGCCGAGCTGCTGTCGGTGGTGCCGGGCCGCGCCTCGGTGGACCTGGTCGACGGCGACTGGGACCGGCTCGACGAGCTGGCCGCGGCGGCGCTGGTGCAGGTCGACGGGGACGCGGTGGTGTTCCGGCACGAGCTGGTCCGGCTGGCGGTGGAGCACGACCTGCCGCCCGGCCGGCGCGTCGAGCTGCACGCCGAGGTGCTCCGTCGGCTCGTCGCGACGGACTCCGAGCCGGCGCGGGTCGCGCACCACGCACGCGGCGCGCAGCAGGTCGACGTCGCGCTCGCCGCCGAGAGCTCCGCGGCCGTCCGGGCGTCCGCGCTGGGCTCCCACCGCGAGGCCGCCGAGCACGCKCGCCGCGCGGTCGGCGACGCCC